>CATZYB010000063.1 GCA_958426095.1 uncultured Lachnospiraceae bacterium | reverse complement strand
CTGGACCCGACACCAAAGTGTCCGGCAGACAGCATTGCGGATGAGCATATCGTGGCAGAGTTTGACGATGTCCGTGCTTTCCATGAACTGGCTGAAAAAGTAGATGTCGTAACTTATGAATTTGAACATATTAATGCAGAAGCATTGCAGGAACTGGAAGCAGAGGGGCATAAAGTCTATCCCTCCAGCGAAACGCTGCTTCATATTCAGAACAAATATCATCAGAAGGAATGGCTGAAACAGCATGGGCTTCCGGTACCGGATTTTAAGAAAGTAGAAACACCGGAGGATATTCGCGAGGCCGGTAAGGTTTTTGGTTATCCGATGATGTTAAAGACCTGTACCGGTGGTTATGACGGCAAAGGAAATGCACCGGTGGCAGCGGAATCCGATGTAGAAAATGCGTTTGAGACATTGGGCGCAGGAAAGCTGCCGCTGATGGTGGAAGCTTTTTGTCCGTTTGAAAAGGAAGTGTCTGTTCTTGTATGCCGCAGTGTAAACGGCGATGTCAAGGTGTTCCCGGTGGCGGAAAACGTGCATAAAGACAGCATTCTGGATGAGACGACCGTTCCGGCCAATATCAGTGATGAATGTACAAAAAAAGCGATGGATATTGCGCGGGAAGCTGTTCAGGCGTTTAATGCCTTCGGCATGCTCTGTATTGAGCTGTTTGTGACCGGTGATGGACAGGTGCTTGTCAACGAGCTGGCGCCAAGACCTCATAATTCGGGCCATTATACCATTGAAGGCTGTGTGACTTCCCAGTACGAAAACCATATCCGGGGAATTCTCGGTTTGCCTTTGGGAAGTACGGAGCTTCTCAGGCCGACGGTCATGAAAAATATTATTGGTCAGTATCCGGTGGATCATGCCGAAGTCAAAGGCCTGGATGAGGCTTATGCTATTGGGGAAGTGAAAGTACATATTTACGGTAAAGAAAAAGTATCTAAAGGCCGGAAGATGGGACACATTACAGTGACAGCGCCGACAGTGGAAGAAGCGCTTGAGAAAGCCCGTCTGGCCCATTCAAAAATATCATTTTAGAAGCAGGAGGAAAGTACCATGGACGTAAAAGTTGGAATTATTATGGGAAGTGATTCAGATTTGCCGGTCATGTCCAAAGCGGCAGAGATTCTGGATGAACTGAAAGTAGACTATGAGTTGACCATTGTATCTGCACATCGGACACCGGATCGTTTATGTGAATATGCAAAAACAGCGGAAGAAAGAGGAATTAAAGTGATCATTGCCGGAGCCGGCGGCGCCGCCCATCTTCCGGGTATGACGGCAGCGATGACTGTACTTCCGGTCATTGGCGTACCGGTACAGACAAAAGCCCTCGGCGGTGTGGATTCCCTGTATTCAATTGTCCAGATGCCTCCGGGGATTCCGGTAGCCACTGTGGCCATCAACGGCGCTCAGAATGCAGGACTTCTGGCGGCGAAGATTTTGGCGACAACAGACGCAGAGCTTTCCAAACGCCTGAAAGATTATGCCGAAGGGCTGAATCAGACAGTTCTGAAAAAAGCAGAAAAATTAGAAAACATTAAATATGAAGAATATCTGAAACAGATGTAATAGGAGGGAGTTTTATGAGCCGCAGCGGATTATTTGCTATGTATAACAATAACACCGATGCTTTCAGTACCGCAGCGTCGATTTATTATGGACTCTTTTCCATGCAGCATCGCGGAATGGATACGACGGGGATCTGTATCAATCAGAATGGTCAGTTTAAATATAAAAAAGAAGCCGGTATGGTCATTGATATTTTTGATGAAAATCTTCTTGGCCGCATGGAAGGTCACGCTGGTATTGGCCATGTCCTTCATTCAAATCGAAGCGATGTCCGTGAGTATGCCCAGCCGATCGTCATTCGTTATACCAGCGGTCAGATGGCGGTGGCTTTAAACGGCGGTCTGGTCAATACGGAGGAACTGAGAAAGGAACTGGAACTTCAAGGAGCTGTTTTTCAGACTTCCGATGATGCGGAAATTATTTCCGTACTTATTTCCAGAGCGCGCAATCGCTTCGAGACCATTGAGGAAGCCATTGCAGATATTATGCCGAAGCTTCACGGCGCTTATGCGCTGCTCGTGATGACGCCGAGAAAGATTATCGGTGTCCGGGATCCATTGGGGATGAAACCGCTGATTCTCGGGAAAAAGAGAAATTCTCTTTATTTCTCATCAGAGACATGTATCTATAATGAACTTGATGTGGAAGTAATCCGGGAAGTTATGCCGGGTGAGATCGTGACGATCAATCAGGACGGAATTAAGTCTTTCCAGCGGTTCCATGAAGAGAAAAAGGCATTGTGCGTCTATGAATATATTTATCATTCCAGACCGGACAGCGTGATTCGTGATGTGGAGGTTTTTGAAGCACGGGAGGCCATGGGGCAGATTCTTGCAAAAGAAGCGCCGGCCGATGCCGATGTTATTGTATGGGTGCCGAATTCGGGACTGGCCGCGGCTTCCGGATATGCAAAAGCTTTAAACCTTCCTTTGGAAGACGCTTTTCTTAAAAATAAATTTCACTGTAATAAATTTGTCCAGCCAACGGAGGATATGATCCGCCGCGGGGTAACGATGAAACTGGCGGTGATCAAGAGCCGTGTCCGCGGTAAACGGGTTGTCGTTGTTGATGATTCGATGGTTCGCGGAACGACGGGACGGCTTCTGGTGGATCTTCTCCGTGATGCGGGGGCCAAAGAAGTCCATATGCGGATCGCCGCACCGGAAGTCAAATATGAATGTTACTTTGGCGGCAATGAGCTGGACCGGACGTCTCTGATTTCCAGCCATCAGACGACAGAGCAGATCAAAGATATGATTGGTGCTGATTCGCTGGCTTTCTTATCGCTTGAAGGCTTGAAGGAAGCTTGTAAAGGTACAGAAGATACATTGTGTATGGCATGCTTTACCGGAAAATATCCGGTGGAATAAATAGGAGGATGAATTATGGATTACAAAAATGCGGGCGTTGATATTGAAGCGGGATATGAATCTGTAAAATTGATGAAAAAATTTGTACAGAAGACGATGCGGCCAGAGGTGCTGACGGATATTGGCGGTTTTTCCGGTGCCTTTGCTCTGGACAAATTCAAAAATATGGAAGAACCAACATTAGTTTCCGGTACAGACGGTGTCGGAACAAAATTGAAACTGGCCTTTATTATGGGAAAACACGACACTATCGGTATTGACTGTGTGGCTATGTGTGTCAACGACATTGCCTGCGCCGGCGGTGAACCGTTATTTTTCCTGGATTACATTGCCTGCGGCAAAAATTATCCGGAAAAGATCGCGACCATTGTCAGCGGTGTAGCCGAAGGCTGTGTTCAGTCGGAAGCAGCATTGATCGGCGGTGAGACAGCAGAAATGCCAGGCTTTTATCCGGAAGATGAATACGATCTGGCTGGATTTGCCGTAGGTATTGTTGATAAAAAAGATTTGATCACGGGTAAAGAATTAAAGGGCGGCGAAACATTGATCGGTATTGCATCCTCTGGTGTTCACAGCAATGGTTTCTCACTTGTACGTAAGATTTTTGAAATGACAGAAGAATCTTTAAATACATACTATGACTGCCTCGGCAAGACTCTTGGCGAAGCGCTTCTCGCTCCGACAAAGATTTATGTCAAAGCATTGAAGAGTCTGAAAAACGGCGGTGTGAAAGTCAAAGCCTGCAGTCACATCACCGGCGGCGGTTTCTATGAAAATATTCCGAGAATGCTTCCGGAAGGCGTACGCGCCATTGTTCATAAAGATTCCTATGAAGTGCCTGCTATTTTCAAACTGATGGCTGAAAAAGGCGATGTGGAAGAAAAAGTAATGTATAACACATACAATATGGGTATCGGTATGGTCATCGCCGTGGACCCGGAGGATAAGGATAAGGCGTTGGCTCTGCTTGCAGAAGCCGGAGAAACTGCGTATGTGATCGGAGAAACTGTGGAAGGCGAAACAGGTGTGACATTATGCTAAGAGTTGCAGTACTTGTATCCGGAGGCGGAACGAATCTTCAGGCGATCATTGACCGTATTGAAGACGGAACGATAAAAAATACGGAAATCGTCATGGTGATTTCCAATAATAAAAATGCCAGGGCTCTTCAGAGAGCTGAAAAGCATCATATTCCCTTCCTGTGTATATCTCCTAATTATTTTGAAACCAGGGAAGTATTTAACCAGACGCTTTTAAAGACTCTGATGGATCTGAATGTGGATTTAATTGTTTTAGCCGGGTTTATGGTAGTTATTCCGCCGGAAATGATACAGAATTTCAGAAATCGGATCATCAATGTGCATCCGTCTCTGATTCCTTCTTTCTGCGGCACGGGCTATTACGGACTTCGTGTGCATGAGGCTGCTTTGGCGCGGGGCGTTAAGGTCAGCGGCGCTACCGTGCATTTTGTAGATGAAGGAACAGATACGGGACCGATTATTTTGCAGAAGGCTGTGGAGGTAAAAGCCGGAGACACGCCGGAAGTTTTACAGCGACGGATTATGGAGCAGGCTGAATGGCAGATTATGCCGAAGGCGATTGATTTGATCGCAGCAGGTAAAGTGAAGGTCGAGGATGGCCGTGTGATTATAGAGGAGGAGACAGCATGAAAGTTCTGATTGTAGGAAGCGGCGGAAGAGAACATGCCATTGCATGGAAGGTGGCTCAGAGTAAACGTGTAGATAAGATTTACTGTGCACCGGGAAATGCGGGAATTGAAGAATATGCGGAATGTGTGAATATCGGCGCTATGGAATTTGATAAGCTGACGGAATTTGCTCTGGAAAAAGACATTGATCTGACAGTCATCGGTATGGATGATCCGTTGGTTGGCGGCATTGTCAATGCTTTTGAAGAAAAGGGGCTTCGGGTCTTTGGTCCGAGACAGCTTGCGGCAATGATTGAAGGCTCAAAGGCGTTTTCAAAAGATTTAATGAAAAAATATAATATTCCGACAGCGGCCTATGAGAATTTTGACGATCCTCAGAAAGCTTTGGAATATCTTGAAACAGCAAAGATGCCGATTGTTCTGAAGGCGGACGGCCTGGCGCTTGGGAAAGGTGTTTTGATCTGCAATACATTGGAAGAAGCGAAAGATGGTGTAAAGACCATTATGGAAGATAAACAGTTTGGCTCTGCCGGAAACCGTATGGTCATCGAAGAGTTTATGACCGGACGGGAAGTTTCCGTGCTTTGCTTCTGTGATGGAACACATGTAGTGCCGATGACTTCCGCCCAGGATCACAAACGGGCAAAGGACGGCGATCAGGGGCTGAACACCGGCGGTATGGGCACCTTTTCTCCAAGTCCGTTCTATACGCCGGAAATTGCAGCTTTTTGTGAAGAAAATATTTATAGACCGACGATGGCTGCTATGAAAGCTGAAGGCCGGGATTTTGTTGGTATTCTCTTTGTTGGTTTAATGCTGACAGAGGATGGCCCGAAGGTGCTTGAGTATAACGCGCGCTTCGGTGATCCGGAAGCTCAGGTGGTGCTTCCTCGCATGAAGACAGACATTGTGGATGTTTTCGAAGCGTGTATCGATGGTAAACTGGATGAAATCCATCTGGAGTTTGAAGATAATGCGGCAGTCTGCGTTGTACTGGCTTCCGATGGATATCCGGTCAAATACGATAAAGGCTTTGTCATCGACGGCCTGGACGCATTTAAAGAGCATGATGGTTATTATTGCTTCCATGCGGGAACAAAACGTACAGATGCGGGAATTGTTACCAATGGCGGCCGTGTTCTCGGCGTCACGGCGAAGGGCAGCAATTTAAAAGAGGCCCGGGCCAATGCCTATAAAGCGACCGAGTGGGTACGTTTTGACAATAAATACATGCGTCATGATATTGGAAAAGCTATTGATGAAGCATAAAACTTCGTGTATAATGAACATACGAAAAAGAGTCGGTAAACTTATCGGCTCTTTTTTTCAGAATGAGATTTGTATGCCTTTAGCATCTGAACTGGAATTGCCTTAAGAGGAGGAAGGGCTTGTGAAAGAGCTTTTTGATAAAATCAATTTATTTGTCCTGGATATGGATGGTACATTTTATCTGGGTGAGAATCGGATTGACGGAGCTTTGGAATTTATTCAGCGTGTCCGGGAGACAGGGCGAGAGTTTGTCTTTTTTACAAATAATTCATCAAAAAACGGAGCCATGTATGTGGAGAAGTTAAGGCGGATGGGTTATGCGGCAACAGAAAAGGACATTATGACTTCCGGTGACGTGACCGTCGAATATTTAAAGACAAATTATCCGGGGAGGAAGGTTTATCTGGCGGGAACCCCGGCTCTGGAGGAGCTTTTTGAGACATCGGGAATTTGTCTTGTACAGGAAAAGCCGGATGTGGTGGTTGTCGGCTTTGATATGACATTGACCTATGAAAAATTAGAGCGGATCTGCACTTATATCCGGGAGGGCGCAGTGTTTTTAGCAACCCATAAGGATATTAATTGTCCGACGGAGAATGGATTTATACCGGATTGTGGAGCAATGTGCGCCGCTGTTTCACTTTCTACAGGCGTACAGCCGAAATATTTGGGAAAACCATGTAAAGAAACTGTAGATATGGTTTTACAGAAAACGGGATATAAAAAAGATGAAATTGCCTTTGTAGGTGACCGGATATACACGGATGTGGCAACGGGCGTCAATAACGGGGCCGTGGGAATCTTAGTACTCAGTGGGGAGACACAGGCAGAAGATATTGAAAGATCCGATGTGAAACCAGATGCTGTTTTCGGTTCGCTAAAAGATATGATTGAATATTTGTAAGGATTGACATTACTCGAAAGGTGTTATATTATATATATAACAGATGTAACGATTCAAAAGATAGAATTCGGGTGATGATATGATTATAAAAATTGATTTTAACAGTGATGAAGCAATTTATATTCAGCTTCGCAATCAGATTATCATGGGGATTGCCACATCCCAGTTGACGGTGGGGGATTCTCTGCCTTCCGTTCGTCAGCTGGCAGACAATATCGGGATTAATATGCATACAGTGAACAAAGCCTATTCTGTATTAAGGCAGGAAGGCTATATTAAGCTGGACCGAAGAAAAGGGGCAATTATTGCCATTGACTATGATCAGGTTCTGGCTTCACGGCAGATCATGGCGATGCTTCAGTCGGTACTGGCCGAAGCGATCTGCAAAAATGTCGGCCGTGAGGAAGTTCATGACATGGTAGATGATATTTATGATTCCTTTACCTGCAAAGACAGGGAGGAATATGACGAGACATGAATCACTGAAAGAGCCAGAGACAGGGCGTTCCGGTGATTAGACAAACAGGAGGTTGATTATGCAGTATCGTTTGACAAGGCAGGCGGAAAGGGCAGTGACATATGCCAGAGACATAGCGGAAGAACTGCATCACAATTATGTGGGAACAGAACATCTGATGTTGGGACTGATCCGCTCTGAGGATGGTCTTGCATCCAGGATCCTGCTGCAGAATGATATTACGGAAGAGCAGATTTTGCGGCTCATCAAACAATTGATCAATGACGGAGATGTCGCTGTCGGAGAGGCGGCCGATTATACGCCGAGAGCGCGGCGGGTACTGGAATGCAGCAGCCGGGAAGCGGCGCGGTTGAATCAGACGCAGATCGGAACAGAACATCTTTTGATTGCTTTATTAAAAGAAAAAGATTGTATAGCGATACGTCTTTTAAATACACTCGGAGTAAGTATCCAGAAAGTGTACTCCGAATTATTGGCGGCGATGGGAATGAATGCGGCCGAGGCAAAGGCTTATCTTTCTTCTAAGAGCGGTGGTTCTAAAGAGAATAATTCTGCCCTGGAAGCCTATAGTATGGATCTGACCCGGATGGCCAGGGAAGGTAAGCTGGACCCGGTGATTGGACGGGAACAGGAGATTCAGCGTGTCGTTCAGATTTTAAGTCGGCGGACCAAAAATAATCCGTGCCTGATTGGTGAGCCTGGTGTCGGAAAGACGGCAGTAGTTGAGGGGCTGGCTGCACGGATTGCGGAAGGCGCTGTTCCGGATACGATTAGAGATAAGCGGCTGATGACTCTGGATTTATCCGGCATGGTGGCCGGGGCCAAGTACCGGGGAGAGTTTGAGGAGCGGATCAAACGTCTGATTGCCGAAGTTAAGAATGATGGTCAGGTGTTGCTTTTTATTGACGAAATCCATACGATCATCGGTGCCGGAGGTGCAGAAGGCGCTCTCGATGCTTCAAATATATTAAAACCATCATTGGCCAGAGGCGAGATTCAGGTCATTGGCGCTACTACCATTGAAGAATATCGGAAATATATTGAGAAAGATGCTGCGTTGGAACGCCGTTTTCAGCCGGTAATGACAAATGAACCGAGCGAGGCGGAAAGCATTGAAATTTTAAGAGGACTCCGTCCGTCCTATGAAAAGCATCATCAGGTTACCATTTCTGATGAAGCGATCGAAGCTGCGGTAAAGATGTCCATACGTTATATTAATGATCGTTTCCTTCCGGATAAAGCTATTGATCTGATCGATGAGGCATCAGCCAAGGTGAAACTTTCATCGATGAGCCTGACTGGTGAGCTGCAGAATCTGACGAAACAGATGGCGGTTTTGGAGGAGGAAAAGGAAGCGGCGATCATTTCCGGTGATATGATACGGGCATCTGAAATCAGTAAGGACCAGAAGCTGCTGGCTACAGAAATTGCGTCTATGCAGCGCAATGTGGAACGGCGGAATAGGAGAAAGGTTACTGTGCAGGAGAGGGATATTGCGGATGTGGTATCAAGCTGGACAAAGATACCATTGAAACAGCTGGAAGAAAGAGAATCGGAGCGGCTGATGCGTCTGGAATCGACACTTCATCGACGGGTCGTCGGTCAGGATGAGGCTGTGACGGCCGTGGCAAAAGCGATTCGACGGGGGCGCGTTGGCCTGAAGGATCCGAAGCGTCCAATTGGCTCTTTCCTGTTTCTTGGACCGACAGGTGTGGGAAAGACCGAATTATCCAAGGCTCTTGCGGAAGCTATGTTTGGTTCGGAAAGTAATATTATCCGAATGGATATGTCCGAATATATGGAAAAGCACAGTGTATCCAAATTAATCGGTTCTCCTCCGGGATATGTGGGTTATGATGAAGGCGGACAGCTCAGTGAAAAAGTGCGTCGGAATCCTTATTCGATATTGCTTTTTGATGAGATTGAGAAGGCGCATCCGGATGTGTTTAATATTCTGCTTCAGGTATTAGATGATGGACATATTACAGATTCCCAGGGACGCCGTGTGGATTTTAAAAATACTGTGATCATTATGACGTCCAATGCAGGAGCGTCCAGCATTGTTGCACCTAAAAAGCTTGGATTTTTGTCGGATAATGATGAAAAAGCGGATTATGCCCGAATGAAGTTGGCAGTTATGGAAGAGGTAAAACATATTTTTAAACCGGAGTTTTTAAACCGTATTGACGATATTATCGTTTTCCATTCTCTTACCCAGGAACATATACGAAAGATCGTAGGTATTATGATGAACGAAATTTCAGGAAGGGCTATGGAACAGATGGGAATCGATCTTCATGCATCTGATGGTGTTCTTCGTATGCTGTCGGAAGCTGGTTTTGATCCGATATATGGCGCCCGACCTCTTCGAAGAGCGATTCAAAATAAAGTCGAGGACCTTTTGGCGGAAGAGATTCTCAGTGGGAAGATTCACCGCGGAGACCAGGTGCGCCTGACATTGACAAACAAAGAGATTAAAATTTCTATAAACTCGCCGAATACTCTGGCGTAAATCAGAAAAATAAGATATAATGAGCATAAGTTGATGAGAGTTTTCGGTCTTGTCAATGATGTAAAGACATACTGTTAGATAAAGCAGTGTTCTAATTTAGGAGGATAAAATACCATGGCAGTAGTTAGTGAATTGATTCGTTCGGAATCTGATGGAACATTAAGTTTTGGTGATTATACTTTAGAACAAAAATCCAAATTATCCGGATTTGAGTTTCAGGGAGATAGCTATAAAGTAAAAACCTTCAAGGAAATTACAAAACTGGAAAAGAATGAATCCTTTGTCTATGAGTCCGTACCAGGTACAGCTGTACATCATATGAAAGTGACAGATACACAAGTTGAGTTTCAGGTAGAAGGCGAAGATCAGGCTCAGCTTACTCTGGAGCTGGAAGCAGAGAGCGAATATGAAGTGATGATTGATGGTTTCCATATGGGAATCATGAAAACAAATCTCGGCGGCAAGCTGGTCATCAGCGTTGAGTTTGGCGGTAAACCTCAGACGGTTGTTGTAAAGAAAATGTAACTGAAATATGAAGCGGGCTGTTACAGTGGTGACAGCCCATTTTTTATGAAATAGGAATGTAATATTCAGCAAATAATTTTGTTTTAGATCAAACAGCGCAGTGTGAAAGGAAATAGCATTATGGCAAAAGGAAAAACGGTTTTTTACTGTCAATCCTGTGGGTATGAGTCATCAAAGTGGATGGGACAGTGTCCGGGATGCAGAGGATGGAATACATTTGTGGAGGAGCCGGTGATCACGGCCGACAGTTCACGTCGAAAATCTACGGCGGTACGGCGGGAAGAACCTACGCTGCTTTCTAAAGTCAGTGGGGAAAACAGCAGCCGTATATCCACGGGGATTCAGGAATTTGACCGGGTCCTTGGAGGCGGTATTGTTGAAGGTTCCATGGTCTTGGTGGGTGGAGACCCGGGAATAGGAAAATCAACTTTATTGCTTCAAATGTGCCTGCTTCTCGCATCGAAAAAACATAAAGTACTTTACATTTCGGGAGAAGAGTCATTGCAGCAGATAAAAATCCGTGCTGACAGACTGGGAGAGTATTCCGGAGATTTGATGATGCTGTGCGAAACGGATTTGGAAGTTATTCAGGAGATTATCGAACGGATCAAGCCAGAGCTTGTCATTATAGATTCCATTCAGACAATGTGTAAAGATGATGTCAGTTCCGCACCGGGAAGTGTTACACAGGTACGGGAATCTACCGGGATTTTTATGAAAATAGCCAAAACCCTTGGCGTGAGTGTATTTATTGTCGGGCATGTAACAAAGGAAGGGGTCGTGGCCGGGCCAAGAGTTCTCGAACACATGGTAGATACCGTTCTGTATTTTGAAGGAGAGCGTCATGCGGCGTATCGAATCCTTCGGAGTGTAAAAAATCGTTTCGGTTCCACTAATGAAATCGGTGTATTTGAGATGGGCCAGAGCGGCTTGAAAGAGGTGTTAAATCCATCTCAGTATCTTTTGGATGGACGTCCGGAAGGAGCCTCTGGCTCAGTTGTCGCCTGTTTGATGGAGGGAACCCGTCCGGTCATGGTAGAAGTGCAGGCCCTTGTTTGCCGCACCAATTTTAATATGCCGCGGAGAACAGCTGCCGGCATGGATTACAACCGGGTAAATCTGTTAATGGCTGTTATTGAAAAACGTCTCGGTTTATCTTTGGCCAGTTGGGATGCTTATGTCAATATTGCCGGTGGAATGAAACTGAATGCACCTGCGTTAGATTTGGCTGTAGTTACGGCAATTATTTCAAGTTTTAAAGATCTTCCTATAGATGAAAAGACCGTTGTTTTTGGCGAGGTTGGCTTGTCCGGAGAAGTACGTGGGGTGAGTATGGCGGCCCAATGTGTTCAGGAAGCGAAAAAACTTGGTTTTGAGAGATGTATTTTACCGGGAGTAAATGTGACAGGAATTGATAAAGGCGGTATTGAACTTGTTGGAGTGACCAGTCTCAGGGAATTAGTGAGTAAGTTAAACTGATCTGCCTCATATTGAAACAAAATAGATACAATTAAGATAAATTAGACACAATTATTCTCGAAAATAGGGATGATTATCTGAATTTTTGTTTTTTGTAAAAAAACTAAAAAAACTTGTTGACAAAACCATTGGAAGATGATAGTATATAAAAGCACTCGGGAAACGGAGTCGAAACAAAAAAGATTTAAAAAAATAAATCAAAAAAGTTGTTGACAAAGTCGAAACAGTGTGATAAGATATAAAACGTTGACGGCTTAAAGCTGAAAACAAAGAACATTGACAATTAAACAATAAAACAATCCCGAAAGTTCTTTAAAGAGAATTTCAAAAAAACGAACAAAACCAAAAAGGTAGTTACGCTGCCGCTAAGTTCGAAAGAACCTCACTAAGCGGACAGGTAACGGCGTTTTCACTAAAATCATCTGCATGGCAGATTCATTAAGTGAAAACAGTCAGTAAAAAACGGGAAGATAACAGCTAGTTGTCATTCTGTTAGGATATGAACATG
>CATZYB010000062.1 GCA_958426095.1 uncultured Lachnospiraceae bacterium | reverse complement strand
CCACAAAGGGCACAAATCTTAAAAAAGCCTTTATTACCGCTGAAAATTCTAATCTGATTTCGTGCATCCGTTTGACGGATTGAAAAAAACAAATTGACACCGAAAAGTGAGCATGGTACAAAGGACATGGATAGCTGTGGCTAACCACTTTTTTAAAAGCTATGGTTAGCGATTTCTAATCATAGAGCATGGAGGTGTCGATGGATATGAAAAAAAGAATAGCGCAGACCAATTTAATATCCATTATGGCAGGCTCCATGAGAATGGATATGACATTTTCCGACCGGGGGGGGGTAGCTTCTCTCCGCAGAGCATAGGATAAGCATGCTTATGTTCTGCCATATTGAAACACAAGAGTAAAGGAGTTTTTCGGCTGCTTTACTTTTTTGTACGCAAAAATAAGCGCACGGGGCTGAAACAGACCGCCGGGTGCTTGTGATGAGGGAGGAAATGGAATGATAAAAAATGTGTTTAAACGCGCCCTGTCCTTTGGATTGGCAATTGTTCTGGCGGGAACCGGTCTTCCGGCCCGGGCCTGGGCGGCGGAGAGCGCGCCGACCGCGGTTTCTGCCGCATCCATGGAGGCAGGAAAGACCTACATGGTTCCGCTTACCAGATACGACGCAGATGGAAATAAAGTTGACCGGGAAACGAGTACGCCGAAGATAGGAGTCGATAATATCGCACCCTATGCGCTTGTCACGCCGGATGGTTCCGGTCAATACGACGTGACGTTCTCCTGGGCCGGCTATCAATCGATAGATATAATTCAGTTTTATAAACAGGGAATAATAAAAGACTCAGCTTCATTTAAAGATGTCAAGATGGGTACATATAATATCCCTGAAAAGTTTATTATTAATGACGAAGATTTGCCGGATTCAGATAAAATATCATATTCTTCAGAAATTATGAGAGAATTTCTGGACAGTATATCTGATGAGAAAGAAAACTCAAATTATATACAGGACGTCACAATGACGGACAGCGGAGAATATCATATATGCTATGTCAGTCTCAAGCTGGATGACTTGAACGAGCGTTTATATTTTAAAGGTTTTGGGACTATTTTTTTCAGGAGACAAAATATAGACGTTACGCTGCCAGAGAACCATGATAAGTTTTACGAGAATTGTCAAAGGTGTTATTTTGAAGAATCCTTTGCTTTTGACCCGTCTGCGGCGGAGGAAGTGGTCGATTTGTCAAAATATACGACGGATAATACTTCTTTCCATCTGAGCCGGACGCAGAACACATGGGAGGAACCGGTCAGTAGTGACACATATACGGAGTATGTGTCAACCTTCTTTGAACCGGATGTTAATATCACTCAAAATGCGGATGGCACGATTTCTGCTGTTTTTGCATTGAAGGCGGCGAATGACGGGCGGACCGTAAAGAAGATTATGGAACTGGGAGATATGTGGAAGCAGAACGATACAACCCTGAATGCAATACGCACATATCATAAAAATTGTGCTCAGCAGTTTCCGACAGCAAACTGGGATGAGTTAAATAATCTGTTAGAAAATAATACTTTTACAGTGACCTATGCATCGTCGGAGGAAGCGGCCTGGGGAAAATTGATAAATTTTACGGCAAGCGATAATACCCCGTACCAGTTTATCATCGGCATATCGGCGGTGGACAACACGGTGACCTTCACTTCCGACAACATGTCCTTTACGACGACAAAGGACAATATCGACGAGAGCGGCGTCTTCTCATCCAACCCGCTCACAGCGGACGCCCAGAGCGACGCCGACCGTCAGGAATATGAAAACTTATCCGCCCTCTTCGTTGGGCATTGTTCAGACTACCTGATCTACCGGCCGACATTTTATGTGGGCAGCAGAAAGAGGAACCCGAAAGCTCCTGTTGATATCAGGATGACGCTCCCTGAAGGATGGGATGCAGACAAGCTGATGGTCTATTATATCCAGGGGAGCGGAAAGGAAGCGAGCCTGAATGAGATCGACCTGGGCGTGGATTGGTCGCCTCATTACAGCATCGACGGCAGTACCTGCACGCTGACAACGGCGGAGATTAATAAGACCTATGTCCTGGCTCAAAAGGCGGAACCGGTCTCCGGCGACGTTGTATCTTCGCTGGAGGACGGCGTCTATTCGGTGGAAGTGGTATCCTGGAACAAGGACCAGCCGGACCAGCTCTCCATGAGCAATGTGGCCATTGACAAGGATTCCACCCTGCTTACGGTGAAGGATGGCGTTTATACTTTATATATGAGCCTGCAGGATATTTATATCAGTGGAAGAGCCGGCCATGCTTCCAGACTTTTTTATACAGATAACGACGGAAACCGTCAGGAATTTACTTATTACAGTTGGGTAACGACGGAAGACGGAAGCAGTGTCTACAACACGGATTATTATGGTCAGACCTACGGCCTGTATTATCCTGTGTCTGTTTCAGGACAGCTTTCAGCGGAGGCCGTTGCCTCCGGAGTGTATGAAGTGGAATTCTTTGTGCCGGTGATGGATGAGATCAGCGGTTATGAGCCGGGGTCAGGAAAGGGTTCAAGAACGGCTCAATTGAAATTCTACAACCTTCAAAAGCTCAGCGATGACGCCGCTCTTCCGACCTATGAGCCTTCTTGGCTCTTAAAGAGTATCGAGGATGCGGAAGGCTACACGAAGGCGGAAGATACAGTAAGAGCCATGTATGACGAGACACTGATGGGCGAGTTGACGACGATGACGGAGAACGCCCGCAGGGTTTATGAGCAGATGCTCACCGTCGCCAACGGCGAGACCATCTCCAATGCGGCGGCAGAGCTCTCCGCGGCCATCCCTGCCTTTGTCAGAGGTTCCCTGAACGCACAGATCGAGAAAGCCCGGGGACTGTCGTCTGAGGACTATAGTGAAGCCAGCTATGCCCTGATGACTTCTGCTCTGGAAAATGCCGTCGCCGTCCTTAACAGTGACGCTTCGTCTGTTGCGGACATGGACGACGCCCTGGCTAAGTTATATACAGCCGTCGAAGGACTGGTCGGCGTCAATACCGTGGACCGGACAGGCCTGAAAGAAAAACTGGATGCGGCCGCCGCAGAGCTGGCCAGGACGGAGATCTATACGCCTTCCAGCTTAAAGGTCTTCCAGGAACTGGTGGATGGGGCGCAGAGCGTCTATGATGATGAGAATGCCGGACAGGATGCTGTGGATGAACAGACCGCCATCCTTGAAAACGGGATGAAAGCCCTTGTCCGGCAGGCCGATAAAACGGCCCTCAGAGAAAAATATGAGGAAGCCCTGAAGGTCTATGAAGAAGGCAATGACAGCGGCAGATACGACGCTGAGGCCTGGGACGCCTTTGCGGGAGCTGTGGAAGCGGCGAGAGCCCTTCTTGAGGATGGGGATGCGTCGGCCAGCGAAGTCGCCGCGGCCCGGACAGCCCTCTTTAACACGATGAACGATCTGACCGTATCCGTTGACAAGAGCGCCCTGAACGCCCTCATTGCCCAGGTGCGGGCAGAAGACGTCAGCGGCTGCACGGAAGCCAGTGTATCCGTCCTTCAGGCGGCCCTGACTTCTGCGGAAGCTGCGGCCGGCAGTGCGGATGCTTCCCAGGATACGATCAATAAACAGTATACCCTGCTCTCGAAAGCCTATGCCGCCTTAGTCTTAAAAGCCGATGGGAACGTGGTCTTTGACGGCACCTATACCATCTTCGGAAGACTGTGGCAGGTCGGCCAGGATATCCCTGAGAACTGGCAGGATGAAACGGCGGAAGGCGCTTCCATGGGCGATAAAGCCTTGAACCATACGATCCAGATGACGGTGAAAGACGGAAGACCGACACTGAACCTGGAATTTATCCAGAACCGTTACAGCCTCTTCGGCGAGGAACAGACCGGATACCTGAAAAATCTCCGTTACTATCCGGGATACACGGATATCCTGCCTCCAACGGGACTGACGCCGACCGACGTCACCGTCACCGCCTACTGGGAGGATGATGCGGGGAACCGCATATCCGATGATTACGGCACCGACTATCCGAGATATATGGACCTGCCTTTAGAGAGCCTTGGACAGAACCTTATCTGGGTCCAGGTCTATGTACCGGTCATGGAGGCCATCCAGAGCGGTACAGGCACCCAGCCGGCCAAGCTCATCCTTGACTGGGACAGCCGGATCCAGATCTCCGGAAATGATACCGATAAGACCGGGCTCAATGCCCTTATCGCCGAAGCGAAAGACACCGTACAGGGAGACGCCTCCCAGGAAGCCTGGGACGCCTTACAGGCCGCCATTGCCTCCGCCGAAGCAGTGAGCGCCGATATGAACACCAGTGACGATGTGGTCGCAGCCACTATGGAGATGCTCCGGGCGGCCATGCAGGCCATGACCACAGAAACTGTGGAAACGGATAAGAAAGAACTGGAAGAGCTCCTCGAAAAAGCGGAAGCTTATCTGAACGACAAAACGGTTGTTTATACCGAAGCAACGCTCCGTGTACTCGAGACCGCTTATGAACAGGCCGGAGCGGTCAACAATGACGCCGCCGCTTCCCAGGAAGCCGTCAATGCGGCAGTCATGAACCTGAAGAACGCCATCGGCGGACTGGAGATTGCTGCGGATAAGACGGGATTGAAAGAGGCCATGGATGCGGCAGAGATCTGCCTGAAAGACACGGAAAGCTATACCGCCGCCGCTATCGACGCCCTCCGTATCTTATATGGGCAGGCAGAGGCTGCCTATAACGATACGGATACCGCCCAGAGCGATGTGGACGCTTTGGCTTCAGCCCTCCGGTATATGGTTGAAAGTATGAAAAAGCTGGAGACAGAGGCCGTCGACAAGAGCGGACTGGCTAAGATGCTCATGACCGCTTCCAATATGGCGGGACGGACCTCCGTCTATACGGAAGAGTCTGTGAACGCCCTTCTGGAGGCTATCCGCACCGCCCAGAGTGTTTATGACGATGACACCGCCGCCGAGAGCGACGTTAAAGCCCAGATGACCGCCCTGACGGATGCTGTCCTGGCATTAAAAGTAAGACCGGCAGACAGCAGCAATGGCATCGGAAACAATGATGATAACAACAATGGCGGCAACGATAATAACAATAACGGCGGCAGCAATAACAACAATGGCAGCCTGGACATCCGGAATCTGGAGGACGGCGTCTATGCTATCACCGGAAACATGGTCAAGATCGACAAAGTGTCCGCTTCCATGTCGGACGCCGCCATCAACCATACGATCAAACTGACCGTGGAAAATGGCGTCTATCATCTGACCATGAACTTTAAAGGACTGACCATCGGCCAGCAGCTCGGATACCTGAGCCAGCTCCGGTATTTTACGACGGGTTATACATTAAACCAGTACGGCGCGCCTCAGGGAGACCTGGCGGATGTGACCGTGGAAGCTTATCAGAAGAACAGTGACGGAAGTCTCGTCAGCGATACCTACGGCACAGACTATCCGGAGAGCGTCACCTTTGAACTCATTCCGGAAGCCTTAAATGACGGTTACGTGCCGCTCCAGGTATTCGTGCCGGTCATGGAAGGCATCGCCGACGGCACCGGCACCCAGCCGGTCTTCTTAAAGCTCGACTGGTCCACCCTGACAAAGACGACCGCTGACGATCCGAACTTTAACGGAAACGGCAGCAATGACAATAATAACAACAACAATAATAACGGCAGCGGCAGCAATGGCAGCGGCAGCCTCTCCGGCGGCTCTTCCCTGGGCGGAGGAAGCAGCCTTTCCGGCGGTTCCTCCTTAAATGGCGGAAGCAGCCTCTCCGGAAGCTCTTCGTTAAAGAGCGGAACGAGCAGCCTTTCCGGCAGCTCCAGCCTGAAATCCGGAACGAGCAGCGTAAAGACCGGCGACGAAACTCCGGTGAACGCATGGGCCGCCCTTTGCGCCATCTCCGCCCTGGCTATGGCTGTGGCACTGATTCAGCGTAAAAAGAGCCGGATGAGATAAGCACAAAACTTTAAACAGACAAAACCCGAAGGGCCTTCCGGCAGGAATCAGAGAGGATTCCTGCCGGGGGCTTTTTCTGGTTGGCGGCATTATCAGGCTTTTTATCAGATATCATCGACGGGAATTCGAGGTGGACTTGCCCGCTTTGTTCTGGTATTATATTATATTGGGGTGGGATTTTATGGGGCATAACGAGAAAGGTTCAGGGAAGAATAAAACCCTGTTTTTTGTTCTGGTTGCCGTGATTATTGTACCGATTTGTCCGGCGGAAATATATGCCTTATGACAATCTGGCAGAGGGACTGTGAGAGATTGAAGCGGACAGCGCCGCATCGATTTGCACAGAGGATTTACGGGTAGAATTCGGATAATCCGTTATCCATTATTCAATAATGGCATAATGGGAACGATGTGATTTAAGGAGGAAAAGCTGTTGGAAGAGAGATTTCAGAGAACAGAAATGCTGATCGGCGAAGATGGTTTAAAACGGTTATCCGAGTGTCATGTGGCTATCTTCGGCATTGGCGGCGTTGGCGGTTATGTGACAGAGGCCCTGGCCCGCTGCGGTATCGGAGAATTTACATTAGTTGATAAAGATGTGGTCAGTATGTCCAATCTGAATCGTCAGATCATTGCGCTGGAATCGACGGTGGGACGAATGAAGACCCGGGTGATGAAAGACCGGATCGGAGAGATTCATCCGGAAGCTCTGGTGCATACGAGGGAAACTTTTTTTCTGCCGGAAAACAGTCATACTTTTTCTTTTGAAAACTATGATTATGTGGTCGATGCCGTGGATACGGTCACTGCCAAGATAGAGATTATTATGAAATGTCAGGAAATAGGTGTGCCGGTCATTAGTTCGATGGGAACAGGGAATAAGATGGACCCGTCAAAACTGCAGGTGGCAGATATTTATAAAACAAGCGTGTGCCCGCTGGCTCGGGTTATGCGCCGGGAATTAAAGAGCCGCGGCGTGAAGCATCTCAAAGTGGTTTATTCAACGGAAGAGCCTGTGGCTAATCACCGGACACCGGGGAGTATATCCTTTGTTCCGGCCAGCGCAGGACTTTTGATCGCATCGGCAGTGGTACAGGATTTATTAAAGAAAATGCCGGAGAATGGGGAGAATACAGATGGAGTTCAAATTTGAGATAATGAAAGATGGCGGCGCGCGGCTTGTAAAAGCGGTCGGAGAGGACAAGGTGGTCTCCGTACCGGATGTCTGGGAAAACCATCCGGTCACTGCTATTGGCGAATATGCTTTTTATGAACAACGGGATATGACGCGGATCCATCTGCCCGAATCATTGAAGACTATCGGAGATCATGCCTTCGCTGAATGCCGTTTTCTTGAGCAGATCGAGTTCCCGGAAGGAATGGAGCGTATCGATGACTATGCTTTTTATAATTGTACCCGGCTGGCCCGGGTTGTTTTGCCGGGAACCCTTTTACATATGGGATATGGGGCTTTTCGCAATGATTCGGATTTGAAGGATATTCATCTTTATACCGTTCAGGGATTGGAAAGCCAGATCAATACGATTTTAAGTGATACCAATTATGAATTGACGGTGACCTTCCATTATAAGGACGGTAATGTGTCCCAGCTCGTTTTTACGGATTTCTTTTACGAAGAGACGGCCAATGAGGAGGCCCGCCAGTTTAATCATAAAACCTACGGTTCGGGCAGTCTCTACCGGAATTGTATCAGCAGTACGGGTATCGATTATATGAAATATGACGAGATTTTTGAGCTGACGATCCATCGGGATGAGCCGAAGACGGTGATGGATCTGGCCTTGAAACGCTTAAGTCATCCTTACGAACTGGCTTCCCAGGCCCGCAGGTTTTATATTGACCATTTAAAATCTATGGGCGCCCAGGTTCTTTATTATCTGGTTGAGACCAAACGATGGACTTTGTTTTCTCTGCTCACGGAGGGGGAACCGCTGCCAAAGGAAATGCTTGATGCCGGAATAGAATTCGGACAGAAAAATGAAGTGCCCGAATTTGTCAGTATGCTGATGCAGTATAAAAATACCCATTATTCGTCAATGACAAAAACCTTTGATTTATAGGACGATGAACAATGAATGAAATAAAAGAAAGAATTAACCGGGTCGGTCTGCAGATTTTGACAGCCTCCCGGAATGAAATTTATATGTCCATGCGCTATTTTGATATTGCTTTAAGCGCGCTGGATTATGAACTGAATCTGAGTACAAAGACAATCGGAACGGATGGATTTAAGATTTTATTTAACCCGTCCTGGCTGACTGCGGCCTATAAAGAGTGGCCCCAGGATATTAACCGGGTCTATGTACATATGCTCATGCACAATATTTTCCGCCATATGACGGGACGGATGGAGCGGGATGAACGTCTCTGGAATCTGGCCTGCGATATTGCAGCGGAGTCTCTGGTGGACCGGTTTGACGCTGTCTGTGTAAAGCGGGTTGTCAGCGATGAACGGGAAGCCTGGTATTATCGAATTGGTCAGGAGACGAAAGTCCTTAATGCCCAGTCCATTTATCGGTGGATGATGAATCATCCTCTGTCGCCAAGGGAGTTGATAGCTGCAGAGAGGATTTTTACATTGGACGACCATTCTTTCTGGCAGGGTCAGGAAGATACGCCGGAGGGAAAACAGCGTCAGCAGGAAAAGGATAATAAATGGCAGGATATCAGCCAGAAAATGAAAACAAATTTGTCCACTTTTTCAAAAAGTATGGGCCAGCAGGCCGGTGATCTGCTTCTTCAAATGGAAATCAGCCTGCATGAAACCTATGATTACCGGAAATTTTTAAGAAAGTTTACGGTGTTAAATGAGGAAATTAAGCTGGATCTGGACAGCTTTGATTATATATTTTATACCTACGGTCTGAATACCTATGGCAATGTGCCGCTGGTGGAGCCGTTGGAATACAAGGAGTCGGAAAAAATCCAGGAACTGGCGATCATCGTGGACACATCCGAATCCTGCGGCGATGAGATACTGAAGCGGTTTTTTCATGAAACTTTTCAGATTCTTCATAGTATGGACAGCTTTTTCAAAAATATGAATCTGCACATTATTCAGTGTGATGCCAAAGTGCAGATGGATATGAGGATTCAGACAGAAGAGGAATTAAAGGAATGTATGAAGCATCTTGTCATCCGGGGCCGGGGAGGCACGAATTTTAAGGCGGGTATTTCCTATGTAGAAAAGCTCGTCCAGGATGGCGAGTTCCGGAACCTGAAAGGCGTTCTTTATTTTACCGACGGTTATGGAGAGTTTCCGGCAAAGAAACCGGGATTTGAGACGGCATTTATATTTGTGAAAGAAGATTATACGGATATCAAGGTTCCGCCATGGGCGATGAAGGTGATCCTTGAACCCGATGATATATTAACATGGAGTGAGTAGAATGAATATCAAAGAAGCAAAAGAAGAAATTATTCATACAGTGAAAGCCTACACGGCGAAAGATGAGCTTGGCAACTATATGATCGGAACGACCCATCAGCGTCCAGTACTTTTGATCGGACCTCCGGGAATCGGAAAGACAGCGATCATGGAGCAGGTAGCCAGAGAATGCGGTATCGGCCTGGTAGCTTATACCATTACTCATCACACCCGCCAGTCGGCCATTGGTCTGCCGATCATAGAGCATAAAGATTACGGAGGGAAAGAATATCCGGTGACCGAATATACGATGAGCGAGATCATCGGCTCAGTCTATGATCAGATGGAACGGACCGGTTTAAAAGAGGGCATTTTATTTATCGATGAGATCAACTGTGTTTCCGAGACGCTGGCGCCGACCATGCTCCAGTTTTTACAGGGAAAGACTTTCGGAAATCATAAAGTTCCGGACGGCTGGATCATCGTAGCGGCAGGAAATCCGCCGGAATACAATAAGTCTGTTAAAGAATTTGATATTGTTACCCTCGACCGTGTGAAACGGATCGATGTGAAAGAAAATCTTCCGGTATGGAAGGAATATGCTTATAAAGTGGGAATTCATGGAAGCATTATTTCCTATCTGGATGTGAAAAAAGAAAACTTTTATACAGTTGAAACTACGGTGGAGGGCAAACGCTTCGTGACGGCCCGCGGCTGGGAGGACTTGTCCCAGATGATCCGCGCCTATGAAAAACTGAATATTCCGGTGACGGAAGGGGTAATTGGCCAGTATTTACAGCATCCACGGATTGCCAAGGAATTTGCCGCCTATATGGATTTATATAAAAAATATGCGGCCGACTATAATGTGGAGGATATTTTACATGGAAGAATTCATCCGGGAGCTGAGGAACGGATTTCTTCCGCACCGTTTGATGAAAAATTAAGTGTTCTGGGCTTACTTGTCAGCGCTTTGAGCGATGGCGCTAAAGATTGTTACGAATGGGATGTTTATGTGGAACGCCTTTTTGCTGTTTTAAAATTTGTCAAAGGCCAGCCGGATTTGATGGAAGGGCTTTTGGAAGCTTCACGGCTGGAAAAGGATAAATGGGAAAAGAGTGAGCATGGAAAGACAATGGAAAAATCAGAAGTCCGTATTTCTGTGCGTTTGATGAACACCCTGGAAGATTATCTCAAAGCCGTCCGTGAAGGTGCAGATTTCGATAGTATTAAAATTAAATTTAATGAAGCGGTTGGCGAACGCCAGTCCATGCTGGAACAGTGTAAAGCAGCTTTTGACAACTCCTTTGCTTTTGTGGAAGGCGCTTTTGGAGAAAGTCAGGAAATGGTTGTCTTTATCACGGAATTAAATTCCAGTCATTATGCCCTCTGGTTTATCGGTGAAAACGGCTGCGAGAAATATTATCAGTACAATCAGGGATTGCTGCTTGGCGAACGCCAGAGTGCGATCATGGCAGATATTCAGGGAATCGAAAAAGAACTTTCTTTTTTAGGTTTAGGTCAGTAGGAGGAATATACGAATGAAGGAAAATGCATGGAATACTTATACAGATGAAGATTTGGAAATGATGGATGCTTTGATCCAGGGATATAAATTTTTTCTGGATAATGGAAAGACGGAAAGAGAATGTGTACGCCAGATGATTTCTACGGCCAGACAGTGTGGTTATGTGTCTATGGAAGACGTTATTCGCGGAGGACACATTTTGAGACATGGAAGCAAGATTTATGCCCAGACAAAGGGGAAGGCTGTTATGTTTATCAACATCGGACTTTTCCCGATGGAGGAAGGTTTAAATATTCTCGGCGCACATATTGATTCTCCACGTCTGGATTTAAAACAGAATCCGCTTTACGAGGATACGGAGCTGGCTTATATGGATACCCATTATTACGGTGGTATTAAAAAATATCAGTGGGTGACTTTGCCTCTGGCGCTCCATGGGACTATTGTCAAAAAAAACGGCAGTCATGTGGAGATCAATATCGGCGAAGATGAAAAGGACCCGGTATTCGGAGTGACAGATCTTCTTGTTCATCTGTCTGCCAAACAGCTTGAAAAGAAAGGCGCTGTCGTTGTTGAAGGCGAAAATCTGGATATTTTGGTTGGAAGCCGGCCATTAAAAGATTCGGAGACGAAGGATAAAGTCAAAACAAATATTTTAAAACTGTTAAAAGAAAAATATGATATTGAAGAAGAGGATTTTATTTCCGGTGAAATCGAAGTTGTGCCTGCCGGAAAGTCCAGAGATTTTGGCCTGGACCGGAGTATGGTCATGGGTTATGGACAGGATGACCGGGTATGTGCCTACACGTCCTTGATGGCTATGCTGTCAGTGGATGAAGTAATGCGGACAAGCGTTGCCATTTTCGTAGATAAAGAAGAAATTGGCAGCGTTGGCGCTTCCAGTATGGGTTCCAGATTTTTCGAAAATACCATTGCCGAAGTTCTTCAGGCTATGGGTAAATTAAATGATATTACTCTCCGCAGGACATTGGCCCGTTCCAAAATGCTGTCTTCGGATGTCAGCGCAGCTTATGACCCGGCTTATTCTTCCGTATTTGAAAAAAATAATACAGCCTATTTTGGACATGGCGTTGTATTTAATAAGTATACCGGCGCCCGCGGTAAATCCGGTTCCAATGATGCCGGGGCCGAATATGTAGCCCGTATCCGAAGGATTATGGATGAGAACAAAGTGACCTATCAGATGTCTGAAATGGGAAAAGTAGATGCCGGCGGCGGCAACACTATCGCCTGGATTCCGGCCGCTTATGATATGGATGTTATCGACTGCGGCGTTCCTGTACTCAGTATGCATGCGCCGTGGGAAATCACAAGCAAAGCCGATATTTATGAGGCAGAAAAATGCTATGAAACCTTTTTGAAAACAAAAGACTGGATTTAAATCTTGATAAACCAAATTTGGTGTGGTACACTAATTATTGGTAATTCCGTCAGTCTCAGACGGAATTTTTTTACAAGGTGTTTTTAAAACTGGAAAGGTAGTGACTGTAGTGACTAAGATTGATATTATTTCCGGATTTTTAGGTGCCGGAAAAACAACAT
>CATZYB010000061.1 GCA_958426095.1 uncultured Lachnospiraceae bacterium | reverse complement strand
GATTGAATTTATCGACAAATTCATACACGATACAGTCTACATAATCTGAGAAAACCTCTGATAGATGGCGTTCTGCATAATAAAGCGTCTTATGTCTTGAAATTACATATTCAATATCACTTTGTTTAAACGGTCTGATAGTGATCACATCATTTGCATCCGAAAGTTTATTTCTGATCATAACCATTGCACTTAGTACGGCCTGCTGGTCATTTTCACTCAACTGTTGAAAAATCTTCTGGATCTGCGAGCTTTGAATATCACTTAATCGGTTAAATTCTTTTCTGCCCTTCTCTGTCAGACGGATATAGCGGACTCTGCTGTCTGTTTTGGACAGTGTTTTCTCGATCAAACCCTTTTTTTCAAACTTGGCGATCATCCTGCTCATATAGCTTCGATCAATATGAAGTCGCTGCGTCAAAATATTTGCCGTACACCGTTCCGTTTTGCTGATTTCCAATAAAACATCTTTTTCTGTAAGCGAATATCCTGCATTTAGTATCCCATCATCTATCTGCTTGCACAAATACAAATAAACCTTGTTAAATCCCTGAACATCTGCTACCTGATCCGGCGAAAACAATCCGGCCACCTCTTTTCCTTTGGATATGTAAATATTATGTCACTGTCACGAGCTTTTTTCATTCCATAATGTAAAACCGAGAATGAACATTCCTCCCATCAGCTGCATAAAGGTCATTCTCTCACCAAGAATCAACACGGAAACAAGAACCGCTACCAATGGATCAATATAGCTTAAAATCGCGGCCTCCTGACCGGCTAACTCTTTCAGTGCGGAAAAATACATGCAATAGGTAATTCCGGTATGGAAAATCCCAACCGTAAGCAGACATATCCATCCGGATGTGTTTAATTCTGTAAGATGCAGGCCGCCTGTACCGGCCACATACGGAATCAAAATTAAAATTGCCGCAAAAAACTGTAAAAGTGTGCGGTGTACGCCTGCTACATTTTTTATAAATTTATTCAACAGGATAACTACTGCATAAAAGACAGCGGCTCCCAGCCCAAATAGAATGCCCAGCAGATCATTTCCGCCCTGGCCCATATTGCCGATCCCAATAATCAGAACCAACCCGACTGTTGACATGCAAAAGCAAAAAATCTGCTTCCCCGTCAGTTTCTCATGGAATAAAAAAGGACATGTAATGGTCACGATCACCGGAGCAAAATAATAGCTCAGGGTCGCTATCGAGATTGTCGTATATTTGTAAGACTGAAAAAGCAAAATCCAATTAATTCCCATGGCAATGCCGGATACCAGCAATAGAGGGATTTCTTTTTTTATTACTTTTAAATCCATTCGTTGTTTTGAAACAGCCAGATAGATCAGGATCACTCCGGAAGCTAAAACTGCCCTGAACAATGCCAATTCTCCGGAACTCAATGAAATATTTCTGGTAAAAAGACCAAGAGTTCCAAAAATAGCCATGGAGGCGCTAAGCATAATCTTTGCGCCAGAATCATTTCTCATATAGTTTTCCACTCCAATCAGTATTTCGGAATACTGTCCACTTCGATATCAATCCCTAATAATCACCGAATTTTGTGGACTCCGTCCACTTTTTAGTATATATATTTTTATGGACTCTGTCAACATTTTTTTTAAGATTTTGACTGTATCTCCAGACGAAAAAATCGAGGCTTCCGCAGAAGTCTCGATTCGTTCATTCTTTTATAGCCTATCTAAAATTTCACCGATATCACCGTTGATACAAATAGATTTATTTTTAATCTCACCAGGTGCGTATGCTTCGCCATAATTAAGGCAGGCATATATTGCATCATTCCAGTCATATGTCATGCGCCAGAAGCTATATTTTATTATGGTCGGCGTATTGGATCCGACGGCCATCTCTAAAAACAGCACTTTCATTTTCTGATGTCTCCGAAGGAAATCCGAATAGCGCTCCGAAGCACGATACCAACCTTCATCTTCAACAAAAGTATTATCTGCACGGAGATTCATACTCATTGGTTTACCACATTTCGGACAGTATGGAACCAGTTCCGATGGAACTGACATCTTCGGTGTAATACCTTCTGGCAAAGTCAACACACCGTTCCCGTCAATCACATACCCCTGTGCCTCAACCATCTTGCGTATCGTGTCCTCATTCTCATAGGTAATCTTATGACATGGTTCGCTGCACTGGAACAGGCCATAATCTCCCTGAGTGTAAAATAGGCGATGCTTATCAAAACCGGCCTTCTGGAAACAATGATCTACATTCGTTGTCAACACAAAGTAGTCCTTATCCTTAACCGCCGTATATAACTTGTTGTAAACCGGTTT
This sequence comes from uncultured Lachnospiraceae bacterium, assembly GCA_958426095.1. Taxonomy (GTDB): domain Bacteria; phylum Bacillota; class Clostridia; order Lachnospirales; family Lachnospiraceae; genus Frisingicoccus. Next base: position 10,137 of record CATZYB010000061.1, on the reverse strand, counting down.
CGGCGCATTCGTATATCGGTTGATATAGATATAGCGGCTCCAATAAGCCCAATGTTCTTCCAGTGTATTATAGGGATAAAAACCGCCGGAGTACATATCATTGAAATGATATTTTTCAGCAAAGTCACGAAAATACTGATTGAAGCGTTTCCCCGTATAAGTAAAACCAGCAGAGGCTGAAAGTCCTGAACCGGCGCCGATAATTACCGCATCAGCCTGTTTCATTTCTTTCTTTAATCTTTCGATTTTATCCGAGTATTTTTCTGTAGATTTGTTCGTCAGACTCTTTAAAAACATTAAAGATCACCTCCATTTTGCTTCCGGTTTCGGCCTTATATTCTTTTACTGTCTGCACGGCGATTTCCGCAGCCTTTTCATTAGGAAACATGAATACCCCTGTAGAAATACAACAAAAAGCAATACTTGTTATACCTGTTTCATCTGCCAGCTTCAAACAGGAACGATAACAGGAAGCTAACAGATCACAATGCTGTTTTTTCAGTTTTCCCTGAACGATCGGTCCGACGGTATGGATAACATAATCACAAGGAAGATTGTAGGCCGGCGTGATCTTCGCCTGCCCGGTTGGCTCCTCATATCCCTGACTCTCCATCAATTCTGCACAATCCAGCCTGAGTTGGATCCCTGCATAAGTATGAATGCAATTATCAATACAATTATGACAAGGATAGTAACATCCGGTCATGCCGCTATTAGCCGCATTGACAATGGCCCCGCATTTTAAAGTCGTAATATCTCCGCGCCAAAGACAAATCCCATCCTCTATCGGCATAAGAGAGGCTAATTCGGTAATGCCTTTATTTTTTGTCTCTTCCCGTAAATATTCATCCTGAATCCTCAGAAAATTTTTTCCAATCGGCTTTGGAGCACGTATATTCATAAGCCCTCGCAAAAACTGTTTTTCCTCCGACGCTCCCTTGGGAACAGTCACTTTGCTGTACTCTGTGTTTTCCCGAAGAAGCTCCTGAATCAAAAATTTCCTTCGTTCACTCTGGTTCATCTTATTTCCCCAAAATCACTTTTAAAATTCGTAAGGCGGATTGCCGGAAAAATCTGCAATAACACCATGCGGATTTTCCAGATAAAATACCTCAAAAATCGGATTATCCGCAGTCTGATACTGTCCTTTCACAATAGGATTTGCAATACACATTTCTTTGGCTGCCATATTATTTTCAAACACAACTTTACCGCTTAAACGAATCCATGCGTATGAAGGACTGGAAACAGAAAGCTGCACATTAGGGTTTTCCTGCATATCTTTATAAACATCTTTCTGATTATTTGTACAGAACCACAATTTTCCTTCCATCTCTCCGGCAAACATAAACGGACGGCATTTTGCTTTTCCGTCACGTCCAACAGTGGCTAAATACTGAACCGGGTTTTCCTTTAAAAACTCAACAACTTTTTTCATGATAATTACCTCCAAAATTTTTACTCAATGGAATGAATTGATTTTCCCTTTCGTTGGTTATATAATAAAACCGTACATCCAAAGTGTAAAGTAAGCACTTTATTGTGCTATAGTTACCTAAAAGATACTATAAGAGGAGGATTACTTCATGGAAAGCCCAAAAGAAAATACCATTAAACCATCAAAGGATTTACCGGCCTGTCCTGTGGAAACCACCCTGATGTTGATCAGTGATAAATGGAAGGTATTGATCCTTCGGGATTTATTGACGGGAACAAAACGTTTTGGCGAATTAAAAAAATCCGTTGGTCATGTTTCTCAGAAAGTATTGACTGCCCAGCTCCGCCAGATGGAAGAAAGCGGCCTGCTTACCAGAAAAGTTTATCCGGAAGTACCGCCCCGTGTAGAATACACCCTGACAGAGCTCGGCTATAGCCTGAAACCTATTTTAGACGCCATGTGGACATGGGGTGAAAATTACAAAACAAAAATAGCCAGACAGACATAAGGTTGTTTTTCAAGTTAAAAATCTATTTCTCTTCCCTGAATTTTCATATACAATACTGCACTCAAAACACCAAGGATAACCATGACGGCCGACAATACGAATTCCGTCGAAATCTTTGGAAAAGCCATCAAAATCCCTGTCGGAACCAGCCAGACCGCAAAAGCTGCAAGCATTGATACAAGGGTTGCTCCGCTCTGTTTGACAACCTGAACCTCACTATCCCATTTGAGTAGTGGCAAGGCCATATTCACTGCCAACCCGGCCACTGCCGAAAATACGATATAAAAGACCGGCACAAGAATCATAAAAACCAGTTTCAAAGGCTCCGGTCTCAGAGCCAGAATGCTCAAAATCACGGATATTGCATAAAACGGCGCAGCCAAAGAGAGGTTAGCAAGGATTTTCCCGTTATATACTTCCCTTGGTTGAAGCGGCAGCGACTGCAGTCTCCAGAGGGATTTTCCTTCCATGGAAATGGAACAGGATGTTGTCGGCATCATGGCCGGCATAAACCCAAGAAACAAAGGCCATAACCGACTCACCAGTCCCGGAATCCCGATCATCGTCTCCATCTTTTCTGCTCCAAAGAAAAGCAGGGACGCCGACACAATAACCATCAAAATATAACCGATCAACGTATTACTGACATAAACACTTGAAGCAAAATATCGCCGCAATTCCCTCTGCCACAGAGCCTTTGCTTTTGAATTTTTCACCTGGTTTCCCAACGTATAATTATTTTTAGCCGAAGTGGCATTTAGCAGACTGCATATAGACACATAATACTTTTGCAATATTCCGGCAACACATATCAATAAAACTGTCATCCCGGCACACAACCCTAAAATCCATAAAAAACGGCCTTCCACCACTGCTTTTCCATACACCCAGGCCGGAGGATATATTTTCTGAAGCAGTTCAGTGATCGCCAGCGCCATATCCTCAGACAAGGACATCCCTGTGTGTTCCATATTCCGAGAAAAAACCATACTGCCGACAATAACTGCTGTTGAAAATATCAAAGTCAAAAGGGCAATGCCAAGGCTTTTATGTTTCATACGGGCGCCGACGGCCGTAATCACAGCGCCGATCAAAAGGGCAATACAGAGCGGCAGTACCGGCAAAAACAGAATCCCAAGTATTCCGTAAATGTAAAAAGAAAGGGCCGGCCGCAATATCCATCCATAAATGCCAAATCCCGGAACCATGACCACCAGACTGAATAAAAGATTGGTCGCATACATAGTGATAAACCGGCTGATCACAATGGCGGCAGTGGAGACCGGCCAGGAGGCCTGAAGTTCATAACTTTTCAAGGAAAACATCATCTCTCCCGCTTTAAAAAAAGAAAAGAACAAAATAATCATGCTGGCGGCCGTATAGAAATACATCGGAAGCACATCCGCCAGTCCCATAGAGATATAAGCAACGGACAGCACAAGCATATAAAACATGAGCAATACGGCAAGAAATATCCAGATCACACTTAGAAGGGCAAATCTCTGCTTCTTTCCTGAATCCCTTGTGTAACGCGCCTCATTGATGCCGAACACATTACATAATCCGATATGGGTTAATATTTTAATCTGCATAAGCATTGCTGACCACCTCCATAAATACGGATTCCAGAGATTCTCCTTTCGTCAATACCTCGATCGGTCCGCTGGCAATTAAGCAGCCCTTTTTAATAATGGCGACTTTATTACAGAGCTTTTCCGCCACATCCAGTACATGCGTAGAAAAGAAAATGGCCGCTCCTTCGCTGCACATTTTGTGCATTTTATTTTTCAACGTCAGCGTGGCTTTCGGATCCAGTCCCACAAAGGGCTCATCAAGTACCAACAGTCTCGGCTTATGGATCAGCGCTCCAATGATGACAAGTTTCTGTTTCATTCCATGCGAATAAGAAGAGATCAGATCTCCCAGAGCTTCCGTAATCTCAAAATCTTCCGCTTCTTCCCGAATCCGCTCTTCCCTCTCTCTGGCTGAGAGTCCAAAAATATCTGCAATAAAATTTAAATATTGAATTCCCGTCAGATAATCATATACGTCCGGATTGTCCGGAATATATGCCAGCATTGATTTACATCGAATGGGATCCTGTTTAATAGATACACCGTCAATGAAGATATCTCCCCGATCAAATTTCTGAATACCAACGACACATTTGATCGTTGTGGTCTTACCAGCGCCATTGTGACCGATAAATCCATAAATATCTCCCGACTGCACGTCAAGACTCAAGTCGGATACGGCAATTTTGCCTCCGTGGTAGGTTTTCGTTAAATCTTTTATTTCAAGCATTATTTTACCTCCCTGTGAACTATGTTATAAAAATCATATACCTTCCACTCTGTGGAATGTCAACCCTTTATTTTAAATTTAACCCGGAGCTTACATTGACAACCAGAAATGTAACGGCTATACTATTTATACTACATATGTAAGATTTGGAGGGGATATGATGAAAGACCTGCCTCAGATTTCCGAAGCAGAGTATGAAGTGATGAAAGTGGTCTGGCAGAAAGCCCCTGTCAGCACCAATGGCGTTACTGAAATATTGACAAAAACAACAAATTGGAGTCCCAAAACCATTCAAACGCTTTTAAAACGCCTTGTGAACAAGGGGGCTCTGACCTACGAAAAACAGGGCCGAGTCTTTGTTTACACACCGCTGGTCGAAAAAGAATCCTATGTACGCCAGCAGAGCCGGTCGTTTTTAAAACGCTACTTTGATGGAGACATGTCCCGGATGCTGTCTGCCTGTCTGGACGAAGAAACTCTTTCAGAAAAGGATATTGACACTCTGCGGGCTATTCTAAACAGACATAAAGGAGAATCTGAATGACGTCCATTGCTCTGCATTTTATGATATGCAATCTTTTCATAGCATTATGTATCCTGGTGATCACTGCTGTGAAGCATTTATTTAAAAACCATTTATCCGCCCGGATCGCCTACCGTCTCTGGTATGTTCTTTTTATATTCATGACATTACCTTTTATCCCGGTACGAATGCCTGGAATTTTCCGTGCTTCAGCCCAAATGCCGGATTTTCAGGCCCTTCCGTCCGCTCTGGGGCAAGGCAATGAAACCGCGCATAAAATAATGGACACTTCACAGGGGTGGATGAATGATTTCACTGTTTCCGTAGGCCAAAAAACCCCGGCAATGCTCGGAACCCTCTGCCTGGTCATATGGCTGACCGGTATTTTTTTCATGCTTATCTTTCACTTAAAAGCCCGTCGGAAACTCTTTCTGATGAAACAGTCCGCCATCCGGATAAAGGACCCATCTCTTCGGAAACTGTATGACCAGTGCTGTGCAGAATTGGGAATTACAAAAAAACCGGAACTCTTTCGTACATCGATTTTAAAGTCACCGGTAATGTCCGGCGTCATTCGGCCTTCCATCTATCTGCCAGCTCATTTACTGTGCGATATGCGCCAATCCCATGCCCCTTCCTCCCCGGCTCTGCGTCATATGCTTTTGCACGAACTGGTTCATTATAAACAAAAAGACGCTCTTACAAACGGCCTGATAAATCTGTTTCACCTGCTTTACTGGTCAAATCCCGCGGTATGGTTTGCAGTAAATGAAGTGCGAAACGACCGGGAAATTGCCTGTGACGCAGCTGTTCTTAAAGTCCTCGGTGAAAAAAATGCCTTTGATTACGGAAATACCCTGCTCGATCTGGCAGAAAAAATTTCCATGGATATTTTTTCCTCCGTCTCTGGTATGAGTGGAAATATGCGTCAGATGACACGGCGTATCCGTCACATTGCCGCTTATCGCCGACCTACAAGAACCATGGCGATCAAAAGCGCCTGCATCGGTCTGGCAACAGCGGCCTTACTCCTTTCCCTGTCCCCTGCGCTTGCCGCCAATGCCCTTTATCATGATTTCGCACCAGCCCAGGGAAATCAAATCAGCTCAGGGCGCCGGGACAACGGTCAGCCATCGTCTCTTTATACCGAAAGCGCCGCCATCGCTGATATTGACCTGTCTTCTTATTTTAAAGATATCAGCGGAAGCTTTGTCTTATATGATTTATCCGCCGACACATGGCAAATTTATAATAAAGCCGATGCTTTCGCCCGTAAGTCGCCGGACTCGACCTATAAAATTTACGCCGCGCTCTTCGCTCTGGACGCCGGTCTCATCACCCCGGAAAATTCTGAGCTGACGTGGGACGGTGAAATCCGGACATTTGATGCCTGGAATAAAAATCAGGATTTAAATTCCGCTATGGAAAACTCGGTCAACTGGTATTTTCAGGCATTGGAAGAACAAATGGGCAAAGCCGTTGTTCAGCAATACATCGATGAAATCAACTATGGGAACAGAAATTTAAACGGTGATTTTCCATCCTGTTGGCTGGAATCTTCCCTGAAAATCTCTCCGGCCGAACAGGTTGCCCTTTTAAAAGATATCTTTTCCGGAGAGACATCCGAAGAAGACACGGCAATCCAACATTCTTTTTCTGACGCCCATATCCAGACCGTAAAAAATGCCCTCTGTCTTTACAATATTCCGGGCGGCGCCATTTATGGCAAGACCGGCACAGGAAATATCAACGATCACAATGTCAATGGATGGTTTGTGGGATTTACAGAAAGCTATGGCCGGACCTGCTTTTTTGCAACCCATATCGAAGGTTCGGACGATGTTTCCGGAAGCCGGGCCGCAGAAATTACCCAGGCCATTTTATCAGACCTGGGTATTCTCCTTTGATCTATTCACTGACCCGATACCGGTACAGGGGAATCTGACCTGCTCCGTCACCTAAAAGATGATTCCCCAAATACCGGATGCTATCCTCTTCCGGAAAATCCACCGTCAGTTCATGGGTCAGTATACAGTCTGTTCCCTCTCTCTCGCATACTGCATCCACTGTCACTGTCCATGTGCCGTCGCCATTTTCCTTAATATCCGTCACCTCCGGAATCGAAGTCCAAAAGGCTGCCAACGAATAATTGCCGCAGCCCAAATTCGCACAGCCATAACTATTTGTTTCGTCATTGTAAATTGCATATTCGCGAAGCAGCTCCCTGGAAATCGGAAGATATTTCATCATCAGATTTTCAAAATTTTCTGAGGGAATTCCTTCCGGAAAATTATAACTCTCAAAAAATTCTCCACAATTGAGCGTATAAAAGTATTCATAAAGTCCATTAAAATACAGATACGACATATTATCACTGTTCCACTCGGTACTGAACATATTATTTCGCTGATAACCCACAGGAACAAGCCATCGTTTTGTAAAATCTTTGCAGATATCATCCATAGGCCGTACACGCATCAGGACATTGCCCTGAATCACTTCCGATACTTCCGGCGGTTCGGGTACATCCAGCACATAACAAAACCAACCTTTTTCCGTATAGGACCAGGTTTTTATCCTATACTCATAATTCCCCGTACTTACCGGGCCCTGACTGTCCCATATAACGATCGAAGTTGTCACGCTCATATTCTGTCCGTCAAAATAAAATCGATGCTTACTGTAACCTCCCTCGGCATGGACCTCATAAACTTCGATTTCACAAACCGCACCGTCTGAAGCCTTCTTCAGAAATTGTTCCATTTTTTCATAATTTGCCATGCCTTCATAATCGTCGGCTCCCAGGACAACAAAGCCTTCCTCTGCCAGAGTTTTTCCATCCGTTGCCGTTTTCTCTACCTTATTCGACAAATAACGACAGGTTCCGTCCCCATGAGGTTCTATGACAATTTCATTTTTATAGGCACAATCCGTATTATAATCCGGCCATACAGCTTCCACAAAAAGAGTCAGCGTGCCATCCCCGTTTTCCTGATAACCGACCACCTCACCAAAAGGTGCGAACTGTCGGGAACAAGTCCGTTCCAAAGAATAGCTCCTACTCACTTCATCATACCCACAACCGCTTTGAAGCTGCTCTGCGGTCACCGGAAAGCTTTTCATCATCACCGATTCGAAAACCTCTGCAGGAATTTTACCATCTTTTAATTCAGGGGTTCCTCCAATCTGCATACGGTAAATATCTAAAAACACAGAAGAATTCAAATATGTTCCAATACTGTCGCTATCCCAATCGGACAAAAGCAGCCCATAATCCACATAGCTTAAACCGGAAATATATTTTTCTGTCAACTCCTGACAACCTTCCGACAAAGGTTTCAGCCGAAAATATTCCCTCAGGCTTCCATGCATGACCGTCGATTCATTCATGTAAATGAAATAACCTTTTTCTGTCAGCTTCAAATCGACAATATTGCTGTCCCCTGTCTGATAGATTTCCGCAGCTCCTTCCCGGTTCCAGTGAACACCCACATAATAGGTCTGTAACCGCCCTTGCCGATAAGTAAAGGTAATCGCCCCAAATATTCCATTATTATAAGCTCGATACAGGGTCAACTGACTGTCTTTTCCTTCTTTGTAATTCTCATAGAACCGAACTGCCTCTTCGTACTGCGCCTCATTCATCCCATCGACTTTGCTGCATATATCGATATCATTGACGGCAAATTCCAGTGCTTCGTTCATCAATCCATTTCGCTCTTCCTCTGACAAAATGCTGATAGCTGTCCGCTCTGTATACCAGTTCGGTTCTACAGAATCTTCCAAAGGCAGCACCTCATTAGATACATACTGAAAACTGCCATCCGTCATCGGTCGAATCACAACTTTATGTGAAAAGGCCCGCTCCAGCATCTTTTCCGGCCAGACCGCATCCACCGTCAAAGTCAACGTACCATCGTTATTCTGCACATAGTCCACTACTTCCGGATAAGGAATATTCGTGATCCGTGCCACATCATGCATACCTCTGGGACGATATTGATAGACATGACTTTCCTCCTGATAGACTGTACGTTTTCGAAGTGTATCTCTATCTATATTAAAATATTTCAGAAACAATGTTTCAAATATCTCTTCCGGAATCTCATAACGGTCATCTGCTGTATGTACACCATAGGGAGATTCGCAGCCATAGGCCATTCGATACAGAGGCTCGAATAAATCATAAAAATTCAATACATTAAAGTTCGTTTCATCCCAGTCATAGATAAACATATTATTTAAATAATAATTTATCGGAGTTATATAATTCCTGCAGGCTTCCCTGCATCGGGAATCCAGAGGTTTTACCCGAATAGCCGTATAGGCCATATTTCTTTCATAACCTTTCGGCAGGGACCGTTCAAAAAACAAATAGCCCTTATCCGTGTACAGCCAGGATACCACTGAAAAATTTTCCTTATATCCGGCTTCCGGCTGGTCATTATTCCAATTAACGACGCATTTCGTAATTTCGATATCATCCCCATCCGAAGAAAAATCGTAAAGATGAAAGCTGCCCGTAGACATGACCACGATCAGCTGCATTTTGGCCGGATGGCCCTCGCTGACATTCTGACAAAAATCTTCCACCGGTTCCGGATGGGTCATATTAAAGTAATTGTCTTCATCCACAGCACTGTACCCTTCGTTACCAAGACATTTAAGAATTTCTTCCATGGTTTTCGGATTTTCCAATGTCCCTTCATCCAATGCCGCTGTATAAATATGCTGAAAACATTTTCCGATATTAGAGCCAGCTTCCAAAATGTCCTTCTCATTATCTTCCTGTGATCTATATCCGCATCCGGCAGCAAATACTAAAATCAACAAAATACAACCCGAAATCCGCCATATAGCCGCTGAGAAGTTTAAAATATATTGCTTTTCCATCGTGTATACCTCCTTAATCTTACAAATGTAGGATATATATCATAATATTACACTTGTAAGATTAAAAAGTCAACACCTATTTCACTCTGCTTCCCTCAACCTTTCCACAATACTTTTTCGCTGTATGCGATGATAGGCCGCCAACGGACCAATGACAGCGACAAAAAGAAGAATCGGAATCATGATCAGAAACGGTAAAATCTGAAAACGGTACTCAAAAAACATGATGATGTTATTAAAAGCACTGAGTATGCGCCATGCAAGCAAACTTCCTAAAATCAGACTAAGCAGACCGGCAATACCCACATAACAGATACCCTCAATAATCAGCATCTTCTGAAGCTGACGGTTTGTCATGCCAATACTCTGAAGCATGGCAAACTCCCGCTTTCTTGCAATGATTCCCGTAATAACCGCATTAACAAAATTCAGTATACCAATCCAGGCGATAAATGAAGCAAAAGTAATAAC
>CATZYB010000060.1 GCA_958426095.1 uncultured Lachnospiraceae bacterium | reverse complement strand
ATATCTATCATCATGTATATACGATCAGCGAAGAAACTTTTGACGACGATCTGTTTTATTGGATTGAAAAAAATCTGGATGAAAAGGCCCTGGTCAAACGGCTCAGAGAAGCAAAGAAAAATCACCGGACGTTAAAAGAGATGGTTCGTCTTATTCTGATGTCTGTCGATTACTATTCGAAAGAAGAGATAAGCCGGCTTCAGAAGATCATTGAAGAGATCGAGATGCAGAATCCGGTGGAAACGCGAAAGACAGAGGCAGATAATTACCTGCGTTACGGGCGGCCGCTGGAGGCTCTGGCTGTCTATAAAAAAGTGGATTTGATGATGGATGATTCAGAGGAAATCGTGACAAAGGAGTTCCGGGGAAATGTCTATCATAATATGGGGATTGCCTTTGCGCGGCTGGCGAATGGAGAAGCGGCCCTGGCCTGTTTTAAAAAGGCTTATGAGTTAAACGCTTCCGATGTTTCAAGAGATGCCTGGCTGAAAATGTTAAAGATTCTTGATAGAGATGAAGAGATGCTTCAGGAGACAAACCGAATGATTCTTCCGCCGGAAACTGTCGGACGGATTGAACAGGAGATTTCCGAGGCCAGGACGGAGTTTGAAAAACAGCCGGTATATGAGATGCTGGAAAAGATAAAAGACATTCACAGTGAGAGCCAATGGGACGACATTTGTCCGGAGGTGCTTTTGTGGCTGGAGAAACAGAAAGGAGAATATCGGAATTGTTAGATGCAGATATATTAGTCGATTCGCCGATCATTGCAGCAATTAAAGACGAATCCGGACTTTCAGAGTGCTTAAAAACCGAATGTCAGGTGATTTTTATTCTCTTTGGAAATGTTTGCAGTATTGGTGAGATTGTCAAAAAAGTGAAAGAGGGCGGAAAAACGGCAATCGTTCATATGGATCTGATCACGGGCCTGAGTTCTAAAGAAATCTCCGTGGACTTTATAAAGAAAGCAACCCAGGCTGACGGAATCATCAGTACGAAGCCGATGATGGTAAAACGGGCAAAAGAACTGGGACTTTTGACGATTCAGCGATTTTTTATTATTGATTCCATTGCCCTGGAAAATTCCAAACGGCAGATTGAGGTTTATCATCCGGATTGTGTGGAGATCATGCCGGGAATCATGCCGAAGATTTTAAAGGACATCCGGGGATTTGTCAATGTGCCGATTATTGCGGGAGGACTTCTGACAGATAAAAAAGACGTCATGAGCGCCTTATCCGCCGGTGCGGACGCCATTTCCACAACCAACAGAAACTTGTGGAAAATGCAATAATTTCGTTGCATTTAGAAGACAGAAGTGATATGATTAGTACATATATATGTAACGCTTTAGAGAATGAGAGAGGCGAAATAGATGGTCGGTCGGGACCGTCTGTTTCGCCTTGAATTTTATGAAGAAGAGAGAGGGAAGAATGATGACAAAGAATTTTGCACACAGAGGATTCAGCGGAAAATATCCTGAAAATACGATGCTGGCCTTTGAAAAAGCCATTGAAGCGGGAGCTGACGGTATTGAAAATGATGTTCATCTGACAAAAGACGGCGTTCTGGTCATTATCCACGATGAGCGAGTGGACCGGACGACCAACGGCGTCGGCTGGGTCAAGGATTTTACCTATGAGGAGCTGGCAAAACTGGACGCTTCCTATACATTTAAAGAATATGGTTTTCAGCACATTCCGACATTGAGAGAATATATGGAACTGGTCAAAGATAAGGATATCATTACCAATATCGAATTAAAAACCGGTGTGTTTGAGTATGAAGGTATTGAAAAGAAAGTTTATGATATGATTCAGGAGTATGGCTTAAAAGATAAAATGATCATTTCATCTTTTAATCACTTTTCTATTCTTCGGATGAAGGCCATTGACCCAACCATAAAATGCGGTCTTTTGGAGGAATCCTGGCTGATCAATGCGGGAGCCTATGCAGCTTCCACTGGTGTGGAATGTTATCATCCGATGTATAAAAATATGACGCCGGAAGTCGTGGCGGAAATCAAGTCCCACAACCTGGAAATTAATACGTGGACAGTGAATGAGAAAGAAGAGATTGAGGAAATGTTTGAGCGGGGCGTGGATTCGGTCATTGGCAATTATCCGGATATCGTCCGCGAGATTCAGAAAGCATATCGATAAAAGCGCAGGAGGGAGAAAAAATGTACGATATTATCATCATTGGCGGCGGCGTGGCCGGCTGTGCGGCAGCGAGAGAATTATCACGTTATAAAGCCAATATCTGTGTCGTTGAAAGGGAAGAGGATGTCTGTGCAGGAACATCCAAGGCCAACAGCGCCATTGTTCATGCCGGATATGATGCGGAACCGGGCTCATTGATGGCAAAATTAAATGTTCAGGGCAATCAGATGATGGAAGATGTGGCAAAAGAACTGGATTTCCCGTTTAAGCGGATCGGTTCTATGGTTGTCTGTGTCCATGAAGAGGATGTTTATAAGTTGGAAGAGCTTTTGGAACGGGGAAAGAAAAACGGCGTAAAGGACCTTCATATTGTCGATGCGAAGGAGGCCCATGAGCTGGAACCGAATCTGACGGAACAGGTGGTCGCTGCGCTTTATGCACCGACAGGCGGCATTGTATGTCCATTCGGCATGACCATTGCTTTTGCGGAAAATGCAGCAGTCAACGGCGTTAAATTTAAATTAAATACGGAAGTTCAGAATATCGAAAAAATCGATGGAGGCTATGCGCTGACGACAAATAAGGGCATTCTTAAAACAAAGGTTGTTGTCAATGCGGCCGGTGTTTATGCAGATAAGTTCCACAATATGGTGAGTGAAGAAAAGATTCATATCACACCGCGTCGGGGCGATTATTGCCTGCTGGATAAAACGGCGGGAAATCACGTGTCCCATACGATTTTCCCATTGCCGGACAAATTTGGTAAAGGTGTTCTCGTGACGCCGACGGTTCACGGAAATCTTCTTGTCGGACCGACGGCTATTGATATCGAAGATAAAGAAGCAACAGCGACGACCCGGGAAGGACTGGATTTTGTTGTCAGCAAAGCGGGAGAGGCTGTGGCAGAGCTTCCGATGCGTCAGGTGATCACTTCCTTTGCAGGACTTCGTGCCCATGAGGATCATCATGAATTTATTATCGGCGAAGCGAAGGACGCCAGAGGGTTTGTGGACGTATCCGGTATCGAGTCTCCGGGACTTTCCAGTGCACCGGCCATCGGTTTGATGGTGGCAGACATTGTTTCAAAGATGATGGACCTGGATGAGAATCCGGACTTTATCGCCACACGGCGGGGAATCTTAAATCCTTCCGAGTTAAGTAAAGAAGAACGGGCGAAATTGATCGAAGTGAAACCGGAATACGGCAACATTATCTGTCGTTGTGAGATGATCACAGAAGGCGAGATTTTGGATGCGATCCACCGTCCGGTGGGCGCCAGATCTTTGGACGGTGTAAAACGCCGGACCCGTGCCGGAATGGGACGGTGCCAGGCAGGCTTCTGTTCACCGAGAACGATGGAGATCCTGGCAAGAGAGCTTCACGTGAGCATGGCGGATATTACCAAATCCGGCGGAGATTCCAAACTCATTGTCGGTACGGTGAAGGATAGATTATAGGAAGGATGGTGGAAGAAATGTTGAATTATGATTTAGTCATTGTCGGCGGCGGTCCGGCCGGTCTTGCGGCAGCGGCCTCTGCGAGAAAAAACGGTCTTGAAAGCATCATCATCCTGGAAAGAGATCATGAGCTTGGCGGTATTTTAAATCAGTGTATCCACAATGGTTTCGGTCTTCATACTTTTAAAGAAGAGCTGACCGGACCGGAATATGCGGGACGTTTTATTGATGAAGTGGCAGATTTAAAGATTGAATATAAGTTAAACACGATGGTTATGGATATCTCGGAAAATAAAGTGGTAACGGCCATGAACCGGGAAGATGGTCTTTTTGAAATCCAGGCGAAGGCGGTTATTCTGGCTATGGGATGCCGGGAACGTCCGAGGGGCGCGCTGAACATTCCGGGTTACCGTCCGGCGGGCATCTATTCGGCCGGAACAGCACAGCGCCTTGTGAATATCGAAGGCTTTATGCCGGGCCGGGAGGTTGTCATCTTAGGTTCTGGAGATATCGGTTTGATCATGGCCCGCCGTATGACACTGGAGGGAGCAAAGGTCAAGGTTGTTGCAGAACTGATGCCATTCTCCGGCGGCCTGAAACGAAATATCGTTCAGTGTCTGGATGATTTTGGTATTCCGCTGAAATTAAGCCATACCGTCGTTGATATTGACGGCAAAGACCGGGTGAAGGGAATCACTCTGGCGGAAGTAGATAGTACAGGCAAACCGATTCCGGGAACGGAAGAGCATTACGACTGTGATACCCTGCTTCTTTCCTGTGGACTGATTCCTGAGAACGAATTATCCAGAGGTATCGGCGTGGATATTGAACCGGTGACAAACGGTCCGGTGGTCAATGAAAGTCTGGAAACCAGCGTGCCTGGCGTCTTTGCCTGCGGTAATGTGCTTCACGTCCATGATCTGGTGGACTTTGTTTCCGAGGAAGCGGCGACGGCGGGACGGAACGCGGCAAAATATATTCAGAACGGCAGCAAGGAACCGGAGACGATACATGAAACTATCGCCCTCTGTCCACAGGGGATTGTGCGCTATACAGTGCCTAAGACATTGAATGTGGACCGGATGGACGATGAGATTACCGTGCGTTTCCGTGTGGGCGCCGTACAGAAGAACTGCTATGTGTCCACTTATTTTGACGATGAACGGGTGATGCGCCGGAGACGTCCGGTGGTGGCGCCGGGTGAGATGGAAGAAGTGAAGCTGAAAAAAGAACAGCTTTTAAAATATCCGGATTTAAAACAGATTATCTTTAAGGTCGAGGAGGCGTAAGAAACATGGAAAAAAGAGAATTAACCTGTATCGGATGCCCTCTGGGCTGCGCCGTAACAGTAGAAATGGAAGGCGGAGAAATCCTTAAAATTACCGGAAACACATGCAAACGGGGCGAAGAATATGCCCGTAAAGAAGTGACCAATCCGACCCGTATTGTGACGTCGATTGTCCGGGTCAATGGGGGAAAGATTCCAATGGTTTCGGTAAAAACGAAATCGGATATTCCGAAAAGTAAAATTTTTGACTGCGCGAAAGCACTTCAAAATATCCAGGTAGAGGCTCCGGTGCATATTGGCGACGTTATTGTGAAAAATGTGGCCGGTACGGGAGTTTCTGTGGTAGCAACGAAAAATGTAGAAGCTTTGTAAGAAGCATGAGCCTGGTGGTGATGAAATGAACATGGAAGTATTACAAGCGATAAATGAATATCTCCACACATTTTGCGTTCCTGTCGTATTGATCCGTTTGTTGTTGGCGACAGTCTGCGGCGGTATCATTGGTTTCTTCCGGAGCGTAAAAAAGCGCGGGGCCGGATTTAAGACCCATATTCTCGTGTGTCTTGGAGCGACCCTGATCATGATGACCGGTGAATACATATTCCGGTTTGTTTCCGATGGAACCGGCGATGTGGCCCGTTTGGCGGCCCAGGTTGTCAGCGGCGTCGGTTTTCTGGGGGCAGGAACGATTATGGTAACCGGGCGGAATCAGATTAAAGGACTGACGACGGCGGCCGGACTCTGGGCCTGCTCAGGCATTGGTCTGGCCATTGGGATTGGTTTCTATTCCGGTGCGATCATCTGTACGATCATTGTCTTTTTTGTCTATAATTATATGCAGAAAATCGATGAATTCGCCTACGAACATTCACGGGTTTATGATTTGTATGTGGAGTTTGAGTCCAGAAAATATATCACACCGTTTATGTCGGCTGTGAAGGAAAGAGGCTTTAAATTCCTGAGTCTGGAGCTTAGCAAATCCAAGAAAAACAAGGACGATATTGTCAATGCGACCATGTCATTAGAAGTCAGCGCCAAATCCAAAGGAATCGATGTACATACCTTTATTGAAGGCCTTGAAGGCGTCAATTCGGTAGAGGAAATGTAGGACTTGACTTTTTGGATGATTTTGAATAGAATGTATTTTATATAGCAAATGTGATGAGAAAGAGGAGTAGGAACTTAACCTTTACAGAGAGGATGGCCCGGCGGCTGAAAGACCATCAAAAGAAGTGGGTTTCGAAGGTAGCTTTTGAACAGGACAGGTGAAACGTTGGTAAGTAGCCGGTCACGGGTGGTTCCGTTAAAGACTGAAGAGATATACGGGAACAGTATTTTTCCGTATAATTAAGGTGGTAACGCGAGCTTTCGCCCTTATGGGGCGGAAGCTCTTTTTCGCGCAAGGCACGAGCCAAGCGGGAGGATGCTTGCATCCTCCCATTTGGCGACGCCCGCGACCGAGGGAGACGTGCGGAGCACGGCTCTCGAGGTGAACTGGCAGAGCCGGTTCTGCGAAAAGAAACAGAGTGCAAGGCACGGGCCAGATGGAAAGATGTGGAAATTGAACAGGAGGAAAGAAAAATGCAGTTGGAGAAAACCTACAATCCGGCGGCCATTGAGGATAAGCTTTATCAGAAATGGCTCGACCATAAATATTTTCATGCGGAAGTAGACCGGAGCAAAAAACCGTTTACAATCGTGATTCCGCCGCCAAATATCACAGGGCAGCTTCATATGGGTCATGCCCTTGACAATACATTACAGGATATTTTAATTCGTTACAAACGGATGCAGGGATACAATGCCCTCTGGCAGCCGGGAACAGACCATGCGAGTATCGCAACGGAAGTTAAGATCCTGGAAAAGTTAAAGGAAGAAGGTATCAGTAAAAAGGATCTGGGCCGGGAAGCCTTTTTGGAGAGGGCCTGGGACTGGAAAAAGGAATATGGCGGACGTATTATCAGCCAGCTTAAAAAACTGGGTTCTTCCTGTGACTGGGACAGAGAGCGTTTTACTATGGATGAGGGCTGCAACAAGGCGGTTGAGGAAGTTTTTGTTCGCCTCCATGAAAAAGGCTTGATTTATAAAGGCGCCAGAATTATCAACTGGTGTCCGGTATGTAAGACATCGATCTCCGACGCGGAAGTTGAATACGAAGATCAGGCCGGACATTTCTGGCATATCAATTATCCGGTGGTAGGATCCGATGAAATGGTAGAAATCGCTACAACCCGTCCGGAGACTATGCTGGGCGATACGGCGGTGGCCGTACATCCGGAAGATGAGCGTTATAAACATCTGATCGGAAAGAAGGTTCTTCTGCCAATCGTGAATAAAGAGATTCCGGTGGTAGCGGATGAATATGTAGATAAGGAATTTGGAACCGGAGTGGTTAAGATTACTCCGGCACACGACACAAATGACTTTGAAGTGGGTAAGAGACACAATCTGGAACAGATCAACATTATGAACGATGATGCGACCATCAACGAAAATGGCGGCAAATATGCCGGTATGGATCGCTACGAGGCCCGTAAAGCTATTGTTGAGGAACTGGATCGACTTGGTCTGCTTGTACGGATTGAGGACTATAATCACAATGTAGGCACTCATGATCGCTGTAAAACGACGGTAGAACCTCTCATCAAGCAGCAATGGTTCGTAAAAATGGACGAACTGGCAAAACCGGCCATCGATGCGTTGAAAAAAGGCGATTTAAAATTTGTTCCTGAGCGTTTTGATAAAACTTATCTCCATTGGCTGGAAAATATCCGTGACTGGTGTATTTCCCGCCAGCTCTGGTGGGGACACCGGATCCCGGCTTATTACTGCCAGGACTGCGGCGAGATCATGGTAGCCCGCAAGGCGGACGCGCCGACGGTATGCTGCAAGTGCGGCGGAAATCATATTGTTCAGGATGAGGATACACTGGATACATGGTTCAGCTCCGCTCTGTGGCCGTTCTCCACATTGGGATGGCCGGATAAGACGGAGGATCTGGATTACTTCTATCCGACCAATGTCCTTGTTACCGGTTATGACATTATTTTCTTCTGGGTTATCCGTATGGTATTCTCAGGGCTTGAGCATATGGGTGAAGTTCCGTTTGATACGGTGTTGATCCACGGTCTTGTAAGAGACTCTCAGGGACGGAAGATGAGTAAATCTCTCGGAAATGGTATCGATCCTCTGGAAGTTATTGATAAATATGGCGCCGATGCGCTGCGGTTTACTCTGGTTACGGGCAATGCCCCTGGAAATGATATGCGTTTCTACTGGGAGCGGGTGGAAGCCAGCCGTAACTTTGCCAATAAAGTGTGGAATGCGTCCCGGTTTATGCTGATGAATTTCGAGCAGGCTGAGGAAGCAGGTATTTCCATTGATAATGTCACATTGGATGACCTGACCCAGGCCGATAAATGGATTTTATCCAAAGCCAATACCCTCGCCAAAGAAGTTACGGCAAATATGGACAAATACGAGCTGGGTATTGCCGTTCAGAAACTGTATGACTTTATCTGGGAAGAGTTCTGTGACTGGTATATTGAGATGGTCAAACCACGTCTCTACAATAATGAAGACACAACAAAGGCTGCGGCTCTCTGGACTTTGAAGACTGTTCTTATCCAGGCATTGAAGCTTCTTCACCCATATATGCCATTTATTACAGAAGAAATTTTCTGCAACGTTCAGGAGGAAGAAGAATCCATTATGATTTCTTCCTGGCCGGAATATAAGGACGAATGGAATTTTGAAGCCGATGAAAATGCGGTGGAAACGATCAAAGAAGCGGTCCGCGGTATCCGTAACGTGCGTACGGGAATGAATGTACCGCCGAGCAAGAAGGCGAAGGTCATCGTCGTTTCTGAGAATGAAGCGGTTCGTAAGATTTTTGAGAATGGTAAAATATTCTTCGCCACACTGGCCCACGCCAGCGATGTGCTGATCCAGGCCGATGAGGCAGGCATCGAGAAAGACGCCGTATCGACGGTGATCCATCAGGCGGTCATCTATATGCCGTTTGCCGAACTGGTTGATATTGAGGAAGAAAAGGCACGCCTTGCGAAAGAAGAAGAAAAGCTTCATAAAGAAATTGCCAGAGCGTCAGGAATGCTGAACAATCCGAACTTTGTCAGCAAAGCGCCGGAAGCAAAGATTCAGGCCGAGCGGGATAAGCTGGAAAAATATACCCAGATGTTAAAGCAGGTTGAAGAACGATTGGAAGCTTTAAAGGGATGATGAAGGAAATCGTTGACTATTTATACAATATCCCCCGGTTTGCAAGGACCGGGGGACTTGAACAGACCCGGGAACGTCTGAGACTTCTTGGAAGTCCGGAAAAAAGTTTTCATTATATCCATGCGGCGGGGACAAATGGCAAAGGTTCGGTCTGTGCCTATATGGAAAGCTGTCTGCGTCAGCTTGGCTATAAAACAGGTCTGTTCACGTCTCCCCATCTGGTACGGATCAATGAACGTATTCGGATAAATAATGAAGAGATCAGCGATGAAGCCTTTGCCGAAGCTTTTTATAAGGTGAAGGCTCTGGTGGATGCCCAGGCGGCTCAGGGGATTGCCCATCCGACCTTTTTTGAGTTTATTTATCTTATGGCCATGTGGGCTTTTGAAAAGGCCGGGATTGAATACGGCGTTATAGAAACCGGTCTGGGAGGCCGGCTGGATCTGACGAATGCGGTGGAAAGGCCGGATCTGACGGTGATCACATCCATCGGCCTGGACCATACGGCGATCCTTGGAGATACGATTGAAAAGATTGCGGCGGAAAAAGCAGGGATCATCAAACCGGGAGTGCCCCTTGTGTATCTGGCTTCCCGGCCGGAGGCGGCCCGGGTGATCGGGGAGCGGGCTGAAGAAGTGTTTGGACCGGGCGGGATATCGGAGATCAATGAAGAAGGTCCGGGACCCCGGCTGTGTTATCCGGTAAGACCGGACTGGATGGAAAGTATTTCCGCGGAAGCGGGCCGGATTCGTTTCTCTTTGGTGTGTCCATATTTTCAAAAGTATGATATAATGCTTAATACCAATGGCATGTATCAGGTGGAAAATGCATCGTTGGCGGTAACCGGTATGGAGGTTTTAAAAGAGTCTCTGAGCCGCCGCAAACC
Source organism: uncultured Lachnospiraceae bacterium (assembly GCA_958426095.1). Taxonomy (GTDB): domain Bacteria; phylum Bacillota; class Clostridia; order Lachnospirales; family Lachnospiraceae; genus Frisingicoccus. Next base: position 2,606 of record CATZYB010000060.1, on the reverse strand, counting down.
GGAAGCAGAGTTTCAAAAGAAAATCTTGTCGGGCCTTGAATCGATGACCTGGCCGGGCCGGATGGAATCTGTGGGTGAAAATATTTATGTGGATGGCGCCCATAATGACGATGGTATCCGGGAATTGGTGCGTTCCATTGAAAGTGTCTTTCCGGACAAAGATATCTATCTGGTATTTGCCGTGGCAGAAGATAAGGATTATCAGGAAATGGTGCGCCATTTGTGTTCCCTGAAAGGGCTGAAAGGTGTCATTGTCACAGAAATCGACAATGGACGCCGCAGAGACTTTCATGAAGTGATGGAAGATTTTCAGAAAAACTGGCATGGAAATATCCAGGGCACATATAATGTAAATGAGGCCATTGTAAACGGACAGGCATGGAAAGGAAACGATGGCATCCTCATATGCACAGGCTCGCTCTATCTGGTTGGCCATGTGAAAGAGCTTCTGGGAGGAGATTTAGATGATTAACTTTGACGAAGAACTAAAAAAATACAAACCGAGTCTGGAAGTGGATCAGGCGGAAGAGGCGATCCAGCGAAACGACCTCAGAGATGTGGTGGATATTGTTGAGGAGATGCTTCAGGAATTCCGCAATGATCCAAAGCGCTTTAAGCAGTTTTAGGAGGGACGTCTATGAATTGTCCAAAATGCGGTACGCCCCTTGAAAATACATACCGTTGTCCGAAGTGTGAATATGAAGAACCAACGATGAAACGGATCATCCGGGCTTCCAATTATCACTATAATGTGGGGTTGAGCAAGGCGAAAATCCGGGATTTGAGCGGTGCGATCACTTCACTTCAGATGAGTTTGAAATATAATAAGCGAAATACAGACGCACGAAATCTTCTGGGGCTGGTTTATTTCCAGGTGGGAGAGACGGTGTCGGCTTTGAGTGAATGGGTCATCAGCGTCCATTTTCAGAGCAAGGGAAATGTTGCCCGGAATTATATTAAAAAAGTTCAGAATAATCAGGGGCAGCTCCAGGTGATCAATAATACGATCCAGAATTATAATCTCGCTTTAAAATATCTGGATGAAGGTAATGGAGACCTGGCGATCATCGAACTGAAAAAAGTGGTGAATCTGAATCCGAATTATATTCGGGCCTATCAGCTTCTGGGACTTTTGTATATCCAGCATAAGCAGTATTCTGCGGCGAAAAAAATATTATCCCGGGCATTGAAACTGGACCGGAATAATATTACGACGGTCCGTTATATGAATGAGCTGGTCGGATATTCCCGGCAGAAACGTAAAGGCAAGGATATTGAACGGGAAAGAGCCGCCTATGTTCAGATTAAAGACCCGAATCCGATCGTTATCGAGCGGACATCCGGCGGCTATACGGATTTTAGTACAAGCACTCTGTCTTTTGTCAATATTTTAATTGGTATTATTATCGGCGCTGCGGTGGTCGGTTTGCTGGTGGTACCGTCTATCCAGAAAACGAAGGCGGCAGAGTATAATAAAGCCGTCGTGGAATACAGCAGTCAGATTTCCGAGAGAAATAAAGAAATCACCACACTCCAGAATCAGGTGGATGCGCTGACCAATGAAAATGACGGGCTGAAGAACAGTACGGATACGACAAGTCAGGCAGACAGCGGAAAAAATCAGGAATTGTTGATACAGGCCATGAAATCCTATCTGGATAATGACTTTGTGACATCGGGAACTGTGTTGGCTGATGTGGATAAAACCCTTCTGGATAGTCAGGACGCCCAGGCTGTTTATGATTTCCTGCTGGCAAAGACGAGGGATACGGTAGTGAACCAGCTTTATGCAGAAGCTTACGAGTATTATGACCAGAGGGACTATATGAATGCAGTCACCTATTTCCGTAAGGTTCTGAATCTGAATGGAGATTCGGTGGAAGCATGGTTTTATATGGGTCGTTCCTATCAATATCTGACGGATTTTGAACAGGCACGAAATTGTTATAATACGATTATTAATAATTACGGAGACAGCGACTATGCCGGTGACGCCAGTTCTTATTTGAGCCAGATTGAAAACAGGGCGTCAGAAAGTACGGCGTCGGAAGACCAGGCATCTGGTGAACAGCCAGCGGAGGGTGAACCGGCCGAAGGCGAATAAAAAAATTGACGAAACAAAAGATGAGTAACTCACGAATACGAGGGGCTCATCTTTTTTTTATTTGGAGGTATGATATGGAAATGGAATATCAGGTGAAGGGGCCGTATCTGATCATCCGGGTGGGGAAAGAGCTGGACCACCATCAGGCAGAGCATATACGACAGATGATGGAAAAAATAGGCCGGGAAAGAGATATCCGAAATATAATTTTTGATTTTTCAAAAACAACATTTATGGACAGCTCCGGCGTGGGAATGCTGATCAGCAGATACAGAGATCTTTCCATGAGCGGAGGAACGGTGTGCGCGGCCGGGGTCTGCCCGGCGGTGGAGAAGCTTTTTTATGTTTCCGGTCTGCACAAGATCATTCGGGTCTATTCGGAAGTGGAGGATGTTTTTAATGGGCAAAAATGAGATGAAAGTAATATTTGGAAGCTGTTCAGAAAATGAAAGTTTTGCGCGGATGGTCATATCGGCCTTTGTCTCCCGTTTGGATCCCACAC
>CATZYB010000059.1 GCA_958426095.1 uncultured Lachnospiraceae bacterium | reverse complement strand
TGCGACCTCTTGATCCCAAATCAAGCGCTCTAGCCAAGCTGAGCCACACCCCGATGTTTCATCACGTCTTACCCGTGACGCAAGATAGATTATATTATATCTTTCACTAATTGTCAACAACTTTTTTTCACTATTTTTCTAAATAATTTAGAGAAAAATGAAGTTCACCATAACGGTCAATATCCAACAGTACATAGGAAGGCCTGCGGTTCTCCTGACGCGGGTAAGAGATGCTTCCCGGATTCACAGCGACGATATCATCATCCCAGTCGATGAGGGGTTTATGGGTATGACCGAAGAAAACCACATCGCAGCCATGCTCTCTGGCCACATCCTTAATACGCACCGTATCAAAGCTCACGCCGTACCGATGGCCATGGGACATAAATATTTTATGCCGTCCAATGACCACGATTTTTTCGGCCGGCACAGACGTGAAAAAATCATTATTGCCGCTGACCATATGCACCGGACAGGGCGCAATATCCTCGATATATCCCTCGCTGCCTTCCAGATCGCCTAAATGAAACACCAGATCCAGTGGCGCAATGAGACGGAGTACCTTTTCCAGGTTTCCATTTTTCCCATGCGTATCGCTGACAATTAAAACTCTCATATAATCATATCATCCTCTGACAAAGAACTTCCTTCATTGCCCTCAAAGCCTTACCCCGATGGCTGATTTCATTTTTCTGTTCCGATGGTAACTGTGCTGTCGTGCATTTATATTCCGGCACATAAAAAACAGGGTCATAACCAAAGCCATTTTCTCCGGCCGGAGCATAGGCGATCTGTCCTTCGATCGTTCCCCGCCGGGTTTCTTCCGTACCGTCCGGAAATGCAGCCGCAATGACGCACACAAACCGGGCCGAACGTTCCTCGCCTTTCAATCCGGACAGCCTCTCAATAATATTCGCATTTTTCAAATCATAGGGAGTGTCCTCTCCCATATACCGGGCCGAATAGATTCCCGGCTCCTTATTTAAGGCATCCACTTCCAGGCCTGAATCGTCGGCCAGCACGATCAGGCCGGTCAGATCCCGGATGGTCCTTGCCTTGATCAGGGCATTTTCCTCAAAGGTTTTTCCATCCTCCACAATATCCACATCAATTCCTGCCTCTTTCATGGACAGGATCTCCACATTCAAATCCTTTAAAATTTCACGGATTTCTCTCATCTTTCCCGCATTGGATGTGGCAAATACGATCTTATTCATAAGAACTCTCCTCATTATCTGTAAATGCTTTCAGGCACAAATTACATCCATACTCTGTTTCCGCAGATGTCCACAGGTTTCCATCATAACTGATGTAACCTTCCCCATCTTCCAAATCTGCTCCGGAGGTCAGGTCCGAAGCCGGATATTCAATCGCGATCGGACGTTCACTGCCCTCCGTAGTTATACGGACGATCACGGCAAAACGGCCGCCTGCCGACAAACGGATCTTATCCGGGACATCCACCGTATAATAGCCGCCGTCTTCAAAATAACCGCTGCCGAGATATACCGGCCGGTTCAGAGAATCCATTCCGGAATACTCGGGTACAACATATAAATCCCAGTTTGTATGACCATCCACTGCATAAAAACTGACAGCCCTCAAAATTTCATTTTGTCCCGCCGTGTAGACATTGGCAAACCAGGCCGACGGTTCTTTATATCCGAGGGTCCCGACCCATCCCAACAAATCCGACTGATAAATAGTATCATAGTTATCCGCTTCATCCAAACGGGTATAAGTCACACTATGGATTCCCAAATTACTGTCTTCATACGATACATAAAAATATCCGCCGTCACCAAATTCTTCGCCCCAGCTGTTTCGGCACAAAAATGCTCCATTATTTTCCGGCATATGGTTAAAATTCTCCCGACGGTAGTCGTCATCCCATCCGACAATGACCACGTCATGATTCGGCGCCTCCCCGCCATTATAATAATAGGAAGCCGTTTCCGGCGCATAATCCTCCGATGAATCCCAGGCATTTTGAATGGACATATACAAAGAGCTTTCAACTCCGCCGTAATGCAGAATCATGCTCTTGATCTGCTCTAAATTTCTTTCTTCAAAAAAACGTGCTTCCTGAAGATGCTTTACCGCTGTCAATGATGCGTCTGTGACGCCGTCTCCGTAGGGATCATCCGCTTCCAGTACCGGTCCTCTCCATGAGGAAAGATAGGCCAGCGCCATATTATAATCTCCGCCCTCTGTCGGGGCTATGTTAAATCCACTGTTCATCGTCATATGGTCTACAGAAAAATCCAGTATGTCCCCTTCGGCCAAAGCAATTTCCAAAGCAGCCGTCGATGCAAACGCCCAGCAGGTTCCAAAAGTCCCCTGATTTTCAACCACATTCAAAGCACGATTTTCCCTCAGATCATATCTTACCGGTAGTTCCGGACTCTGTACAGAATCAAGGCTGGCTGCCCGCGCCTTATCATCCCAGTCATAATCCAATCCCAGCGCCGATGCCGCCTGGGTCACATCGATCAGGATATCATCCTCCGCATCGCCAATGACTGCCGCATTCTCTAAATATTGGCCCTGCACAAAACACTGGCCCTTTTCACCGACAGTCACAGACGCCCCAAAATATTCCACCACGTCCGATAACGGAAGCAGCAGTCCCATTTGGGATGACATCCTCATATTTTCTATATCAAGCATTGTCCCGTTATAGGACAGCGTAAATCCCTTTTCATTGACGGCATCTGCTCTGGCGCTTATGTAATAGCTCTGCAGCGATTCTGACGCCTGACCGGCCAAATACCGAATCTGCGGCCGGGTCAGCACAATACCTGTCACACAGATGATAGCAAGTAACAAAAAGTATCGTTTTACATGCTTCAATTTAATCCTCCTGTTTTTTTCGTCTCGGAGGGCGCGGTCCCATAAATTCATATAAATAGGTCTTTATCATACCATTGTAGATCTTCCGGTTTTTATCCGCTTTCCTTCCGATATATTTCTCTGCCTGGTCATATGAAGTCAACACAAAACAGGACCATGAATCCAAACGCCGGAAAGCCTCACCAATCTCCATATATAAACCGGGCAATGCTTCCTTTTCTTCCAGCCGCTCCCCATAAGGCGGATTGGTGATCACAAAACCATATTTCTTAGGATGACTCAGGGCGCTGACTGGTCGCTGCTGAAGATGGATTAAATGCTCCACGCCTGCTTCCACCGCATTTTGACGGGCATTTTTTATAATATCTCCGTCAATATCATATCCCTGAATATCCATATCCACATCATCCCGGATCAGATCATTGGCTTCGGTAACCGCTTCATACCAATCTTTCATCGGAAGAATATTTTTCCATGCTTCCGCCGTAAACTCCCGGTTCATCCCCGGAGCAATATTGGCTCCGATCATGGCCGCTTCAATAGGAAATGTCCCGCTGCCGCAAAATGGGTCCACTAAAATCCGGTCTTTATTCCACGGCGACAAAAGCAGGATCGCGGCCGCCAGCGTTTCCGACACCGGAGCCTTGCTGATCAGCTTCCGGTATCCCCGTTTATGTAAAGATTCCCCTGACGTATCCAGGGCAATCGTCACTTCATCTTTATAAATAAACACTCTCAAAGGATAGATCGCCCCGTCCTCTTTAAACCAGTCGATCCGATAAGTCTGTTTCAGGCGTTCAACGATTGCCTTCTTTACGATTGACTGGATATCCGAGCTGCTGAATAATTTACTTTTTGTAGTGGACGCCTTTTTTACCCAGAACTTCCCATCGGAAGGCAAATACTCTTCCCATGGCAGCGCCTTTGTCTGCTCAAATAATTCATCAAAAGTGTAAGCTTTAAACCGTCCTACACACAAAAGTATCCGTTCGGCCGTCCGCAGGAATACATTTGCCCGGGCAATGGCCGAGGCCTCTCCGCGAAAGGTCACACGGCCATCTTCCACTCGCACGATCTCGTATCCTAAGTTTATAATTTCTCGTTTTAAAACCGCTTCCATGCCAAAATGACACGGCGCTGTAAATTCATAGAGGGGCATAGATTTTCTCCTTTTCCAAATTACTTCTATAGTATATACTTTTTCTTATTCTGCCGCAAGAACATTTTATTTCCAGCCTCTGGCAATAAATTATTATTTTAAACGACAGGACCTCTCCAGGCCTCCATACCGCCGCCAATACTTAAAACATGATAACCGCTTTGACTGAGACGCCGTCCCAAAAGCAGACTTGTGGCTCCATGTTCACAGCACAAAATAATCGTTCCGTATTTCCGGAGTATGGGCGCCGTCTCATCAAAAGTCTCATACGGCATGGAAAAAGCCCCCGGAATATGTCCCTTTTGAAACAATTCTTTATCCCGGATATCGATAACCACTGAATCTCCGCGCTGTATATATTTCAAAACCTCCTTTGGAGGTATAAAGTCCAAACTCACGCCATCACCTCATTCCTACATATATTAGTATATGCGGAAATCTTCAGCAGTTGCTCAAGCACAAAAATACCGCAGCGGTACTTTTATTTCCCGCTGCGGCGTCTTTGGATCACTCCAAACTATCTGTCACAGTTCTGAGTTGAATTTCTTTCAGATGTATTCTGAGTTGTGCAGTTTTTAGAACTGTTTCTGGATGTGTTGTTATCCATATTTCTGGATGTGTTCTGAGTGGAATTGTTCCGCTCATTGTTGTTTTTTGTTGCTGCATTGCTTTCATTGTTCTGATTGTAATTCTTTGCCATAATAGGACCTCCTTAATAAGATTACAGTAGCTATTATGGCTTTAATCCGCAGAATTATTCGTCAAATTAATATTTGTATTTTCCGCTCAATACAACCCTTCGTATATAAGCAAACGTTTTTTCTTCACCATTGCGGCTCAGCATAAAAAGCAGCCGTTCCAGAAGTTTTCTTGAATCCGGATGTATTGTCATATATTTCCTGCTTTTTTTATAGTAATTTAACGGATGGCTGTCTGTATAATCCTTTCCGGCATAAACTTTTGATGCCGCTATCCTGTCCATAAACATTTCGATAACATATCGAACCGGCATTTTCATTCCCTGAAGCCCCTCGGATTTATCTACCGCCAGATCTATCCAATACTCATAATGATGTTTATTTCTTCCTTTATGATGAAGCCAGGCCCGTGAATAGCCCACTGCTTCCTTCTCGGCCGCGTTTGGACTCCGATTCCCCTGAAAATACAGCACCCCGGTCCGAAATTCCTCCGGTGTATATTTGGACAGGTCGTGAAGAATCCCCTGCCGGTACAGTCCCACACGAAAACATCCCTGCATAACAAGCCATTTATGTTCCGTGATCGTCTGAAAATGGTTCCATCCATTTTTCAATTTGTTCATTGCCATACCTCCTGTTACTGATGTATTGCTCTGCATATTGGAGCACATACAAAGAGAGCGCTGACAGCTCTCACTGTTCAACACTCTCTCAGCATACTCTACTTTATAAGGAAATACAACTTAACATTTTTCTAAACCGCGACTTTTTCATAAGATTCATTGACTACATATCCCTGAACCCGCTGAATCGCCCCGATTTCTTCCAGGGTCAGCAACATACGGTATACGGTAGCCTGACCGATCGTTGGATCTTTTTTGGAAATTTCATAATAAATCTCCTTAAAATCCCCCGCTTTTTTACTCGCGATCACTTCGACCATGATCTTTCTTTGTTTGGTAATACGTTTCCCGCGATTTTTCAACTCCTGAATCATATCATCTGAACTCCACATAGGCTTCAATCTCCTGTCTTTCCAAATCGCTCAGGTCAATAACCATTTTAATGGCAGCCTTTACAGTTTCCACAATTACCATTGCAGCCTCTGCCGGCTTTTTTGTCTTTATAAATGCTTCGTGCCGCAAGACCGGCCACTGCTGCAACGATCGCTGCAACTACTACAGTTCCCATAGCACTCTGCTCCTTTCAAATTAAGCCTTCGCCGTCCTCTTTACGTCTACTGTCAGCTTTGTACTTTCTTTATATGGACGGAATAACAAGTAAAGGAATCCAATAACAACCAGAATTGCAACGACTGTGCCAATTCCAAAACCACCGCCGGTAACAACTGTGCCGATCTGATAGATAGCCAAAGATACGGCATATGCCAAAATTGTCTGATATCCAATAGCAAACCAGGTCCACTTTCCGCTGTTCATCTCACGTTTGATCGCTCCGATAGCTGCAAAGCAAGGCGCGCAGAGAAGGTTGAACACCAGGAAGGAATAGGCTGCAACGCCTGTCATGCTTCCTGCAAGCTGTCCCCAGATCTCAGCGCCGTCTTCAGCAACTTCCGCAAAACCAAAGAGAACGCCAAATGTACCAACAACGTTTTCTTTGGCGATCAAGCCTGTAACTGCTGCAACGGCCATCTTCCAGTCTCCCCATCCAAGCGGTGCAAACAACGGTGCGATCACACTGCCGATGGATGCCAGGATACTGCTGTCAAGCTGTTCGGCTTCCAGCATGCCGAAACTTCCGTCAACCCATCCAAAGCTCATTAAGAACCAAAGAACGATCGTTGATAAGAGGATAATTGTACCGGCCTTTTTGATAAAGGACCAGCCGCGTTCCCACATACTGCGGAGAACATTTGTTACTGTCGGCAGATGATAGGCCGGAAGCTCCATAACGAATGGCGCCGGCTCTCCTGCAAACATTTTTGTTTTCTTTAAAATAATACCGGAGCAAACGATGGCTGCCACACCTACAAAATAGGAGCTGGTTGCAACCCATGCGGAACCGTCAAAGAAAGCTCCTGCAATTAAAGCGATAATCGGAAGTTTTGCGCCACAAGGAATAAATGTGGTCGTCATAATTGTCATCTTCCGGTCTCTGTCGTTTTCAATGGTACGGGACGCCATAACACCAGGCACACCGCAGCCGCTTCCGATCAGCATCGGAATAAAGGATTTACCGGATAAACCGAATTTACGGAAAATACGGTCCATAATAAACGCAACACGGGCCATATAACCGCATGCTTCCAAAAATGCAAGGAAAATAAATAATACAAGCATCTGAGGAACGAAACCGATAACAGCGCCGACGCCAGCAACAATACCATCAAGAATTAGACTCTGTAACCAGTCGGCACAGTTAATGCTTACCAAAATGTTTTCAATGGCCGGCGGAATAATTTCTCCGAACAGCACATCATTTGTCCAGTCTGTAACAATGGCCCCGACGGTTGTTACAGAAACATAATATACAATAAACATAACCACCGCAAAGATTGGCAGCGCCAAAATACGGTTTGTAACAATCCGGTCAATCTTATCGGATGTGGAAAGCTGGCCTTTCGCCGCTTTCTTGTAGCTCTTTCCAATGACAGAAGTAATATATCCGTAACGTTCATTGGTGATAATACTCTCGGAGTCATCATCCTGAGCCTCTTCAGCCTTCTTAATAATCTCTTCTACATTTGGTACAACTTTCATTGTTTGAGCAATTTTGTCATCCCGCTCAAACAATTTAATCGCATAGAAACGTTTCTGTTCTTCCGGAATCGAAGCATCCAGCATATTTTCGATGTCTTCCAAAACATTTTCAATCTCCGGTGCAAATTTATGTACCGGCGCAGACGTATTTCTCGTTGCGACACTGATTGCTTTTTCTGCCGCTTTCATAATGCCTGTGCCCTTTAATGCAGAGATTTCAACAATCTCACAGCCCAAATCCTTGCTCAGCTGATTAATGTTGATATGGTCTCCGTTTTTCTCAACGATATCCATCATGTTGATCGCCATAACCACCGGAATGCCAAGCTCCATAAGCTGAGTGGACAAATACAGGTTTCTTTCAAGGTTCGTACCATCTACGATATTTAAAATAACATCCGGACGTTCCGTGATCAGATAATTTCTGGCCACAACCTCTTCTAATGTATATGGCGATAAGGAATAAATACCCGGAAGGTCCATGATCACAACATCCTTATGTCCTTTCAGCTTACCTTCCTTTTTTTCTACAGTAACACCTGGCCAGTTACCAACAAACTGGTTGGAACCGGTCAATCCGTTAAACAAAGTGGTTTTACCACTGTTTGGATTACCCGCAAGTGCAATCTTAATCGACATCTTATAACATCCTCCTTCTTCCCCTATGATTAGTCAATTCTAACCTATAGCTGTAAAAAAAGTACATTACTGTACTTCTATCATCTGTGCATCTGCCTTTCTCAAGGACAATTCATATCCTCTGACAGTCACTTCCACTGGGTCTCCCAGAGGCGCAACTTTACGGATATATACCTCAGTACCTTTTGTAATGCCCATATCCATAATCCGGCGTTTTACCGCGCCTTCGCCGTGGAGCTTCACTACGGACACACTTTGACCGCATTTTACATCCTTTAATGTCTGCATCCTTTTTTCCTCCTACTTAAATCATGATCTTATTAGCCATCTCTTTACTGATGGCCACACGTGAACCTTTCACATTAACGATCACATTTCCATTCATCTCAGAAACTACTGAAACAATGGACCCGGTAACAAATCCAAGACTTTCCAGAAATCGGCGTACTTCTTCTTTGCCGCCAATCTTTATTATTGTGTTCTCTTCTCCAGCTTTCGCCATTGTTAAAGGCATCATCATCTCTCCCTTTCTGAGTTAGGAAATTCTAACCTCATCTCATAGATTAGCACTCGCTAACCTGATTGTCAAGTCTTTTTTGAGAATTTTTTTCCAAAATGTTTTCCCCTTTGTTTTTCCTTTTTTCTATGTTATAATAGTAATAATACATTGGACAGGGGGAGTTACTCGTGAAAATACAGGAATCTGCTGAAAATTATCTTGAAACCATTCTCGTGTTAAGCCAACGGCATCCGCAGGTTCGTTCAATCGATATCGCAACTGAACTCGGTTTTTCAAAACCAAGCGTCAGCGTTGCCATGAAGAACCTCCGTGAGAACGGATACATCACCGTCAATGAGCATGGGCACATCTCCTTAACTGCAAGCGGTCTCAAAATTGCTGAAACAATCTATGAACGTCACACCTTGCTATCCAGCTGGCTGGAATTTCTCGGTGTAGACAGCGAGATCGCTGCGCGGGATGCCTGCCGCATTGAACATGTGATCAGCCCTGAAAGCTTTCAGGCTATCAAAGCTCATGTTGCTATCGGAATGAAAAGTTCAGAAAACAAATAGGCAAGAGCCGCCCTGTCAAGAGCGGCTCTTTTTCCGTATTAACCAACATTTTCAAGGATGTCCGTCAATGCTGCGCCGCTGCTTGTATGACAGCGGATGACCTGAGCGTTACTCCTTCTCGCCTCATCTACTGCACAGCGCACCATTTTATGCGAGACCGTATTTGTAAACAAAATGAACACATCCGGTCTCCCCATTTGCTTATTTAAATCTGCAGACATATGGGTGAACACTTTCACCTTATGATTATAATTTTTACAAATTTTCTTATACTGGCTGACCATCCGGTCATGTCCGCCTACAATTACGATACTCATCTTTCAAACACCTGCCTTTATGCTTTGGCCAAATCCTTGCCTAAATCAATGCACGCTTCCTGTGCTTCCTCATTCGGAGCTTCCTGGCAGATCGCATCTTCTCCGCCAAGCACGCGTGCGCCAACGCTTTCCATATCGGATACCCATGTACGCATCCATTCACCATCGCCCCAGCCATAAGAACCAAATAAACCGATCGTCTTACCGCTGGCAAAAGCCTTTACTGCTTCAACAAATGGTTCCATTTCGCCTTCTTCAAGCTGTTCAGCTCCCATGGACGGGCAGCCCAAAGCGAATACCGGGCAGTCTTTTAAAGCGTCCGGTGTAATATCGCTGACGGAAACAACTTTTGCTTCCTTCCCGCCTTCTTTAATCCCCTGACCAACGAATCCGGCCATAGCTTCTGTATTTCCTGTACCGCTCCAGTACACAACCAAAATTTCACTCATTTTTTTGTTCCTCCTATGATTTTAATTTTATTTTTAATATATAATAAACTTTCCGTTTATTCTTATTTATGCAGTCATACACTGCCATTCGGTAGTAATCTCCCAGAGATTCTTGCCCTTTTCCGCCTCCTGAATAAATACGTTTCGTATCTGCTCGTAGCTCTCAAACAACTGCTTGCGTTCCTCCACATTTTCATAAACCTTCCAGTAGCCGGAGTATAAATAATTTTTCCCCTCATATTTAATGAAGCCCTTCACATCAGCCATCGGATATCCGAGAAACACTCCCATTTCATGCGGAAACTGAATGTCTGGCTGTGCGGATTCCTTGCCTTTGCGATACTGTCTGAACCGCTGTCCAAGCCGCACAAGCATCTGATCCAGCCGATCTTCCCCATAACCTTTTTCCCTCAGGAACATCCTTTCTTCTTCCCTGGATACGATTTCCTGGAGAGCCTCCTTTCGATAAAGCAGCCAGATGTTTTTTTCACTCCCGGCATAAAGGCACCGCCAGGATAATCCGGTTCCTTCCAGAGTCCGAACGACATCTCTAATATGTTTGTTTTCAAGAACCAGCATATTGGACGGTTTCACCCCCGCCAACACCGGTGCACATTGTCCTGCGATTTTCACTTCTAAAGGCTGATGCCACCACCATGTCAGCATTTCATTTCACCCCTTCTTGGTTAGCTTAAACTAACGTTAGCTCTAACTAACCACAAGGATACTATACTTTTCCTGATTTGTCTATAGTCTGGGTTGATAAATTTTCTTAATAACATTTTCATTTATGTTATTATTTTATCAGATAATGTTAATAAATAAACTTAAGTTGACAGATAATTTTGCATATTGTACAATAATACCACAGTCGTGGCACAACTATATGAATCCAGTTGACTGCCATCTTTTTATGGGATTTGAAAGGAGAATCATTATGAAAAACGTAAACCTTCAGGAAAAATATCAATTGTTTATCGGCGGAGAATGGCGTGACGCCTCCGACGGACATACATTTAAAAGTACCTGCCCGGCCGATAATGAAGTTCTGGCCGAGTGTGCAGAGGCTACAAAAGAAGATGTGGACAGCGCGGTAGACGCCGCATGGAAGGCTTTTAAAACATGGAAAAACATTACAGTAAATGAGCGTGCCGCCATTTTAAACAAAATTGCAGATATCATCGACGCTAATGCAGAACATTTGGCCATGGTAGAATCTCTGGACAACGGCAAACCGATCCGTGAAACCATGTCCGTGGATATTCCGATGTCCGCACAGCATTTCCGTTACTTTGCCGGCTGTATCATGGCCGAAGAGGGCAGCGCCAATATGCTTGGCAGCGATACTTTAAGTTTGATTTTAAGAGAGCCGATCGGTGTTGTCGGACAGATCGTTCCATGGAATTTCCCATTTCTTATGGCGGCCTGGAAGCTGGCGCCGGTTCTGGCCAGCGGATGCTGTACCGTATTTAAGCCGTCAAGCACCACTTCCCTGAGCGTCCTTGAATTTGCCCGCCTGATCCAGGATGTTATTCCTGCCGGCGTATTTAACGTTATTACCGGTTCCGGTTCCAAAGCCGGACAGTATATGCTGGATCATAAGGGCTTCCGAAAACTGGCTTTCACCGGTTCTACCGAAGTCGGCCGGGATGTAGCCCTGGCTGCGGCTCAGAAATTAATTCCATCCACATTGGAACTCGGCGGAAAATCAGCCAACATTTTCTTTGAGGATTGTGATTTTGAAATGGCTATGGACGGTCTCCAGATGGGCATCCTGTTCAATCAGGGACAGGTATGCTGTGCAGGTTCCCGTGTATTTGTTCAGGAAAGCATCTATGATAAATTTGTCGAAGAAGCCGTGCGCCGGTTTAACGCTGTGAAAGTCGGCGTTCCATGGGAAGCAGATACTCAGATGGGATGCCAGATCAACCAGGGACAGCTGAAGAAAATTCTTGGCTATATCGACATCGGAAAATCCGAAGGCGCTAAAGTCCTCTGCGGCGGCGAAGCCATCACCGACGGCGAACTTGGTAAAGGCTGCTTTATGCGCCCGACACTTCTCGGTAACGTTACCAACGATATGCGGGTAGCCCAGGAAGAAATCTTCGGTCCTGTCGCCTGCATCCTGAAATTCAAAACCGAAGAAGAAGTCATCGAAATGGCCAACGACAGTGAATACGGTCTTGGCGGAGCTGTATGGACAAGAGATATCAACCGGGCGCTCCGCGTAGCAAGAGGCATTGAAACCGGACGTATGTGGGTAAATACATACAATGCCATTCCGGAGGGCGCTCCGTTTGGCGGTTACAAGACCTCCGGTATCGGCCGCGAAACACATAAAGTGATTCTGGAACATTATACTCAAATGAAAAATATTATGATCAATTTAAGTGAATCACCAACAGGATTCTATCCAGCGCCTTAATTCTTACCTTTAATTAAAAGAGACTCCACAGCCCATTTGCCAGAGCCGCGGAGTCTCGCTTTTTAATTTTAGCGTTCACGAATGATTTTGTATATCTGAATGATCACGGTCGGAATCACCGCCAATAAATAGATCATTCCAAACTGACCAAATGTCAGCGCTGACACAAGGAACAATCGCTTTAACACCGGAACAAACAATACAAGATTCAGGAAAACCATGCCTGCTGCAAACGCCGCCAGACTATACCAGTTTCCTGAAAATCCGATTCTGAAAATTGAATGTTTGCTGTCCGAGAAGCCGAGAAATCCAAAGGAAGGGATTCTGAACCGCAAATTT
>CATZYB010000058.1 GCA_958426095.1 uncultured Lachnospiraceae bacterium | reverse complement strand
TTTAATCGTTGATGTTACAAACTACAACATTGAATACAAATTATGCGGACATATGAATCATATGTCACCGGATGATCATTATTCCGATTTAAAACGTATGATCGCTGCTGCTTCCGGTAAAGCGCGCCGCATCAACGTAATTATGCCATTTCTCTATGAAAGCCGCCAGCATAGACGTACAGCCCGCGAATCTCTGGACTGTGCATTGGCCCTTCAGGAATTAATGAATATGGGTGTGGAAAACATCATTACCTTTGACGCTCACGACCCGCGTGTTCAGAACGCCATTCCAATGGGTGGATTTGAAAGTATCCAGCCGAATTATCAGTTTATTAAAGCGCTGTTCCGTTCTGTCAGCGATTTACAGGTAGACAAAGACCATATGATGATCATCAGCCCGGATGAAGGCGGTATGAGCCGTGCCGTATACTATGCCAATGTTCTCGGTATCGATATGGGTATGTTCTACAAACGCCGCGACTACTCTTGTGTTGTAGGAGGCCGTAATCCTATCGTGGCCCATGAGTTCCTTGGTACTTCAGTCGAGGGTAAGGATGTACTTATCATTGATGATATGATTTCTTCCGGTGAAAGTATGCTGGATACTGCAAAAGAACTGAAAAAGCGAAAAGCAAACCGTGTATTTATCGCTTCAACCTTCGGCCTGTTTACCAACGGCCTGGAAGCCTTCGACAAAGCTTATGAAGAAGGAACGATCAGCAGAATTCTGACAACAAACTGTATCTATCAGTCACCAGACTTACTTTCCAGACCATACTATGTCAGCGTAGATCTGAGCAAGTATATCGCACTCCTGATCGATTCTCTGAATCACGATCATTCGATCAGCGAATTACTTGACCCGAATGAAAAGATTCACAAATTATTAAATAAATATAATAACCACGAGCTGTAAATAAAAAAGGGTATCCTCAAAGTCATTTTTCGACTTGAGGATACCTTTTTTTAATCCATATAAATCGGCGTATAGGAAATTCCCAGACGCTCAAGCGCATCCATTTCCCGATGCTGACATGTAAACAGGATCACCTGTGCAAATCCCTGAGAACCAATCCATGCCAGTGTTCTTGCAAGCCGCCGGTCATCGTAAAAAACAAAACTGTCATCAAAAATCACCGGCACATCCCCGGCCGGAAACAGTAACTTCACCATGGCCAGACGCAAAGCCAGATAGAGCTGCTCCCGTGTTCCTGTGCTGAGCTGACTGCATTCCACAAAACGGCCGTCCGTATCGACTTTAAGATTCAGTTCATTGTCTACAATGACCCGCTCATATTTGCCTCCGGTAAGTTCCCACATCATTCTGGAAACCTCCTGATTCAGAGCCGGCCCAAAATCCGAATGAATCTCTTCCGACAAATCCCGGATGATCGAAATACATTCATCAATCATTTCTGCCTGTTCCCGCTCCTCGGCCGCTTCTTTGGAAAGTTCTTCAATCTCCGCCGCCAAAGCTTCCCGCTCCGCCTCTTTTTGCTCCATCGCTTCTTTGCGTACAAGCAGCCGTTCCAATGATTTGGTGAGATTTTCCTCCCGCTCGCGCAGGGATTCCAAAGCCTCCTCATCCTCGACTTCCATATCCAGCGAAATGTCGTCTCCATATTTTTCGAGATACGGCTGCAAAGGGATCTGTATCTGCTCATACTGCTCTCTCAACGCCCGCAGCTCTTCTTTCATCTGCCTCAGCATCTCTTTACTGCCCCGGCCGAACATATGCTGCTCCATTTCATCGTGAAGCGCATCCAGATTTTCTTTACTTTCACTGAGCTTCAATCCCATCCGCTTCCGGCCGGCCTGAAGCAATACCGCCGTCGCTGCCAGGATTGCCACAAATAGCAAAAGGATACCTATCCGAACAGCCAAATGACTTCTTAGAAAGAATACAACGATTACCGGTATTAAACCGAACATCATCACAGAAAATAAAATTGCCAGATTCCGTCCCATAAGCTGACCATAACGGTCTGACAGATCGTCATACTCTTCATTTGCCGCATCCCACTGTTCTTTGACCGCATCAAAATCCGCTTCTGCCGCTTCATGTTTCAATTTTTCATAAGCAGCTTTTTTTTGCTGATACTGGGATGCCACATAATTGTTTTCTTCGATCAGCCGGATTGCTTCCATCCGTTCCTGCTGTTCCTTTTTACGGTTCTCCCTGCCAGCCAGCCGCTCGGACTGGCGTTTTTTCCGGATTTCTTTTAATTCCTCCTGCTGCCGCCCTATATTTTCCAGAAGCTGGCGCCGCTCCTCCGCTTCGGTTTCAGAAACTTCCGCCTGATTTTTTAATTCCTGAAGCCGCCGTTCCGGACTTCGGTCCAATCGGGCCTTCTTTTCTTTTCTCAGATAATCCAGTGTCCGCTGCAAGTCTACGTCCTGATTTTTCGTCTGCTGGATATTCGCCATACACGTCTGCAAAGTCAGGCCAAACCGGGCATCGATCCGGCTTTCAAGCTGACCAATACTCAGCGTGTTCTTAAAATTTGTCCGATTCATCCCTTCGATCAGGCTGTCGATCTGCCCGCCCGGAAGCTGCATTTCCTTCCCTGTTCGAAGCTGTTCCACCCGAAAGAATTCGTCCTCTTTGTAAAAATTCCGCGTCAGGCGGTACATTTCTCCATGATGCTCGATGACCATGGAACCTTCGTAATTTTTTCCCTGATCCCAGGGCTGAAATCTGGAATATTCGTCCTTTTTCGACGCTTTTCCACGAAGGCGTTCCACCCCAAACAGCATCGCCTGAATAAACTGGTGAAGCGTAGATTTTCCCGCTTCGTTTTCACCGTAAACCACATTGATCCCCGGCGAGAGACGCAGACTTTTCTGATGAAAGCGGCCAAAATGCACAATATTCAACGTATCAATTATCATCTGTCATTTCCGTCCCTTCCGTGATACATGGCCTGAAGACCATAGCTTAAAATCTGTTCCCTGCGTTTTTCATCCATTGGCATTTGATATACCTTTTTTATAAACAACCCGATCAGATTTTCCGGATTTTCATTGTAAAGTCTTTCAAAATCAAACCAGGGCAATGTCTCGTCCCTGATTGAAACCACATTTCCCATATGCGACATCCGGTCCAGATCATAGGTAATATCCGTATCCCTGTAACCTTTTAAAACCACATTATATAAATGCCGTTCCCCTTCAATCTGAATCTGCTGTTCAAGCCACTTCTCCATCTCACCGCTGGTCATATCCGTATCCGATTCCAGAATCAATTCCCGGTATTCCCTGCAGGATGCCGGACAAAATCGAATCCTGGTTCCCTGCCCTGTGATCTCTCCATAAACATAACCATGCGCCCCCATATCCAGCCGGTCGATCGGCTCCAAAGCGCCCGAATAGGCCATTCGTTCAGAAATGATCTCCGGTTTATGGATATGACCCAGAGCCACATAATCAAATCCGGCCGTCAAAAGCTCACTTTTTTGAATCGGAATATGTTTTTCATCACCGCCATGAGCCAAAAGAATATGATATCCCGGTTTATCCATCGGACGGACCCGATCGTAAAGCGGTTCTTGGATCTCCCGATGTTCATAGCTCAGGCCATAGACCCAGGTATTCAACGTTTCTATATAGATAACATCTATCTGTTCCCGCCGAAAGAAATGTACATTATCCGCCCATTCAAAATCCCTGTAATTGGAGCTTTCCCCCATGTAGTCATGATTTCCCGCCATCAAAACGACCTGGGCCGGCGCCATGGATCCCAAGCGGTAATTTAATTCCTTTAATTCCCGTTTGCCCGGCGGGCGATGAAATACATCGCCTGCGATCAATACCAGATCCACGCCCTGCCGTCCGGCCTCTTTGAGCAGCCGGTAAAATGTGGATTCAATCTCTTCGGAGCGCTTCTGCGCCCATGGCTTTCCCTTGTCCGGGACAGCCCCAAGATGAATATCCGCCATATGGATAAACCGCATCCTCATCACCTCTATTCGTAATAGACATTATTTCTATGTTTTGCATCAAACAAAAGGTTATAATTTAAAATCGAATAATTTTTTATCTCCTCCGGCAAAGACTGACCTGCGCTGACGTCATAAGAGGTTCCCTGAGCATCCAGGAGCACGTTGGCCGACACCACCGGAAAGTCCTTCATGACATCCTTCATGTATAACTGATGTGCGCTCATCGGCAGCCCGGCGGCTTCAAAAAGGGCCGTACTCAAATAGTTGGCGCTTAACAGCCCGTCTTCCGAAGAACCCGCCAGAAGTTCCTGCTCAATCGCTTCCTCATCAATGTCATAATTTGCCCACAGAACAAACGGTACCTGATAGCGCTCTGCAGATTCGGACCAGGAATCCTGATCATTATTTCCATTCATGGAATAAATCGGTGAGACGACCCAATCGGCCGGCTGATGATCGCCGAACATTAAAATGACCGTCGGCTCATCCACCAGAGAAAAATATTCGACCAACTGGGCAAAAGCTTCATCCGATATTTTTATAAGCGAAAGATACCGCTCCAGGAGTTTAGCGCTGCCATTGGAACCAAGAACCTCCACGTCCGGTGTAAAGTTGTCATATTCTTTACTGTAACTGCTGTGATTCTGCATGGTAACATCAAATACGAACATTGGCTGTCCCGGCGTTTTGGAATTGTAAATATCCACAATTTTCTGATAGGTTGCCAGATCGCTCGTATATTCACGAATGACCGGTGCATCGGTAAAGCTTTCTTTAAAATAGCTGGTCTCAAATCCAAAATACTCATAGACCTTATTCCGGTTCCAGCCATTGGCCCGATAAGGATGAATTGAGAAAGTCTCATAGCCCAAATTCCCCAGCTGACTGGCAACGGAAGGCATTTCTCCCCGTATGTACTGCTGATATGGAATCGATCCGGCCGGCAAAAAGGCCATTGAATTTCCTGTCAGAAATTCATATTCGGTATTTGCCGTATTTCCGCCCTTGACAGACACCATCAGATTTCCCTTGACCGTATTTTTCGTCATAGCACGAATATAAGGCATATAATCCACATTTGTGTCAAATTCTCCCAGTACCGCCGGATCGGAAAAGGCCTCGTTCATAACGACGATGATATTTGGATAAACCTGACCAGCCCCGCCGGCTTCCTTTTTTTCGCCAGCTTCGACATAAGGCTCCAGAATTTCCTCGACCTTCTTCACACTATAATCCGCCGGCTTCGAAACATCCAAATACTGCATATTTGAAATAAAACTGACCGCAAATCCATTCAGTTGATAGAAAGCGTTCGGCGTAAAATGATATTCATAAAAACCGACAGCCTCATGAACCTCAGGCATCTGCACGGATGTACCGTACAGTACCCACAGGGTCAAAACACCAAGTACCGACAGCAGATGATACTGTTTATTCTTTATCGGAAGTTTCCACCGTGTCAGCAGACCGATCACGATCAGCAAGACAAATTCGGCGACGATCAGCATAGATTTCTGATCGAGACTGTAACTGTAATTGTCCGACACACTCATGGCCGTTTTTACAGATAAAATATCCCACGGATACAACGGAACCGATCGGAACGAAATGACATAATAATCAACGAGTCCGATGATCATCACCAGGAGACTGCCCAGACTCAGGCTGATACAGCTCCTTTTCGATATGACCAGAATAAGTCCGTAAAGCAAGTAATAAAACGCCAGATTTAAAGCAATGATGGGAAATTCCATATCCTCACCAACAGAATGGTTCAGTGTTTCCAGAAGCCAGAAGCTGACAGCCGGCGTCACCAACCATAAAATTATGCTCGGAATCTTAGGAATGCCAATTTTTTTAAACATATTTTCTGTCACCTTACCTTTAGTAAAAGAGGAAGGCTGCCTGCCGCAGCCTTCCATCACAATATCATATTAAATATCACAGTTTTTAACAGTTCTCGGGAACGGAATGACATCACGGATATTGCCCATACCGGTCAAATACATGACGCAGCGCTCAAATCCAAGTCCAAAACCGGAATGACGGGCAGAACCATAACGGCGAAGATCCAGATAAAATCCATAATCCTCTTCCTTCAATCCCAGTTCATTCATCCGCTGAATTAATTTATCAAGGTCGTCCTCACGCTGACTTCCGCCGATAATCTCTCCGATTCCCGGAACAAGCAGGTCCATCGCTGCCACCGTTTTATTATCCGGATTCATCTTCATATAAAATGCCTTGATCTCCTTCGGATAATCCGTCACGAATACCGGACGTTTAAAGACCTTTTCGGTCAGATAGCGCTCATGCTCTGTCTGCAGGTCTGTTCCCCAGTGAACTTTATATTCAAATTTGTCATTATGCTTCTCCAGAAGTTCTACGGCTTCCGTATAAGTTACATGGGCAAAGTCGGAACCCGCCACATGTTTCAGCCGCTCAATGAGCCCTTTGTCCACAAACTGATTGAAGAAATTCATCTCTTCCGGCGCATTTTCCAAAACATAGTTGATGACATATTTCAGCATAGCTTCGGCCAGCGCCATATTGTCCTCCAAATCAGCAAAGGCCATCTCCGGCTCGATCATCCAGAACTCGGCTGCATGACGGGTCGTGTTGGAATTTTCCGCACGGAAAGTCGGTCCGAATGTATAAATATTTCGGAATGCCATAGCAAAGGTCTCGCCGTTTAATTGACCGCTGACAGTCAGATTGGTTTCTTTTCCAAAGAAATCTTTGGAATAATCCACATGTCCTTCGTCATCCTTCGGTATATTTTCCGGGTCCAATGTGGTTACACGGAACATCTCACCGGCGCCTTCACAGTCACTTCCGGTGATCAATGGTGTATGCACATAGACAAAATCCCGTTCCTGGAAAAACTTATGAATGGCATAGGCAATCAAAGAGCGCACACGGAATACCGCCTGGAATGTATTTGTCCGGGCCCGCAGATGCGTCATCGTCCGCAGATACTCAAAACTGTGACGTTTCGGCTGGATCGGATAATCCGGTGTGGAAGCGCCTTCCACATACACACTGTCAGCCTGGATTTCAAAAGGCTGTTTTGCCTTCGGCGTTGCCACCAATGTTCCTTCAACGATGACGGCCGCACCCACATTCAGTTTACAGATATCCTGGAAGTTGTCCAACTGTTCACCAAAAACGACCTGGAGCGTCTGAAAATAGGTCCCGTCATTGACGACCAGAAAACCAAAGGTTTTTGAGTCTCTCAGATTACGGACCCATCCTCCGATCTTCACTTTTTGATCCACATATTTTGAAGAATTCCGATATAATTCTCTTACTGTTACTAAATCCATCGCTAATACCCCCGTATTATTATCAATCTTCTATATTTTACATTATATTTTACCTTTCGTAAAGGTGGACTTTACAGAAATTCAGATGTATAATTACTTGGCAACGATTAAAGAAAGGAAGTTTTTAATATGGATGAACGTATTAAAGTATTCGCTCATAATCTGATCCACAAATCGATCCAGGTGAAACCTGGAGATAAGGTATATATTGACTATACCGGAGAAAGCACCGAAGATCTGGCCCGTCAGCTCATCAAAGAGACCTATGCTGTCGGCGCCATGCCTTTTCCTCACTATACGAATCCACGGGTTCAGCGCGAAATGCTGCTTCACTGTAATGAAGAACAGCTTCGCCTGATGGCCCAGGTATCTGCTCTGGAAATGTCCCAGATGGACTGCTATCTTGCCATCCGCGGTTCCGATAACATCTCCGAAAATTCAGATGTCCCTGCGGACAATCTGGCCCTCTACGAACGGCTGTACAGCACTCCGGTACACCACGAAATCCGTGTGCCGAAACTGCGCTGGTGCGTTATGCGTTACCCGAATAACTCTATGGCCCAGCTCAACAATCAGAGTTTGGAAGCCTTTGAAGACTTTTATTTTGACGTCTGCTGCCTCGACTACGAAAAAATGGGAGAAGCGATGACGCCTCTCATTGAACTGATGAATAAAACAGATAAAGTTCATATTGAAGGCCCGGGAACAAATCTGACCTTCTCCATTAAAGGCATTCCGGCCATCAAATGCTCCGGTAATATGAACATTCCTGACGGCGAAGTCTATACGGCTCCGGTCAGAGACTCCATCAACGGTACACTGACTTATAATACCCCGGCGGTCTTCCAGGGCTTTACCTTTGAAAATATTTCCTTTACATTTGAAAACGGTAAAATCGTGAAAGCAACGGCCAATAATACCGAACGCATCAATCAGGTTCTTGATACCGACGACGGCGCCCGCTATATCGGCGAATTTGCCCTCGGCGTCAACCCATATATTCTGAACCCGATGAAGGACACTCTCTTTGATGAAAAAATCATGGGGTCTTTCCACTTTACTCCGGGCAACTGCTACGACGAAGCGCCAAACGGAAACCACTCCGCTATCCACTGGGATCTGGTTTGTATCCAGAGACCGGAATACGGCGGCGGCAGCATCTGGTTTGACGACGTTCTCATTCGTAAAGACGGACGATTCGTTCTTCCGGAACTTGACGGTCTCAACCCGGAAAGCCTGAAATAAGCCATATAAAAAACATCCTCCCCGGAAAGCTCGTGAAAAGCTTTCTCTGGAGGATGTTTTTCACTATTCAAAACTAAAAAAGGATTATCCGGCAGGCGTCGCCGCTCCTGCATCTCTTTTAACCCATAGGGTGCGTGGTTGCAACGAAATTTACCACCTCAGATAATCCTAATTTATATTATGTTTTAATTATAAGATACATTACGTCTTTTTGTAAAGAATTCTTTTATTTTTTAAGTAATTTGCCAGCCTTGCATCGCTGATTTTCCAGCAAGAAATTATCGAATTTTTATGCTGGCCATCATCCGACGATGTCCATACCCGTAAAACCACCTGAATAAAACCATCCTCCGTACCTATCTTTTTAATGACTAAGCCGGTATCTACATGCTTATCCTCGATAATGTAATCCGGTGATTTTAAAACCACCTCCAAATGTGTAATTGTTTTCAAATAGGAATCCGGATGTCGCTCTTTAATATGCTGTATCTGTCGTTCTGTAATGATGACCTCATCTGTAACCATATCTCCAGCAATACAACGATATATTTCTTTGTCCAGTTTTCCTATGTACACTTCGGCAACATCCTTTGTCCTATAATTTCCTTTACCTCAGTCTACATCCAATTTTCTTGAACAACAATCACAATATATCGCAAATTTCGACATTCCAAATGCCAACAAGCTACTTGTAATAACTATAGATAACATTTCCGGAGGATGCGATGCCATTGACAGCGGAATCCTGTTCATAGCCGGAAACCGTGCCGTCCTTCGGGTCGGCAACAACGATATAGCCGTTGACATAGCCCTCAGCCACACACCAGGTTCCTTCACTATTTACAACAATCAACGGATAACCGTCAGAAATCATAGTCAGAGCGTCATCCAAAGCAATGCCCGTCATATCGACCACATGGAAATCCGGCAGATTTGCCTGAAGATTTTCCAACATATCATCGCTGTCCAAAACCGGTTCTCCGCTTATCTTTTCATAATTGAAAATCCATTCAAGCACGGCCCGCTGCTGGGCCATGACGTCTGTTTCGGCCAACGTGATATTATATCCGTTCAGATCCCTTTCTTCGGCGCGCACCGACGGACGGCTGATAATGCGTCCCAGGCTGTCCAAAACCTTGCCGCCATTTGAAAGGGCCTCTTCATAGGCTTCTTTGAACGTCGGGTATTTCATCAGATTTTCATTATTATAAACAAAATAACCGGTATATTCTTCACTTTGTGCCTGGAATTCCATCTGCGTATTCCGATAAGACTCAATAGCTCTTGCAAAAAGCACGACCGGCATATCATTGCCGTACTCATTTGTCACAAGCCATGTTTCCTGTTTACGCTGATCGCTGCTGACATTGACCGTACCAATATTTTGGCTGTCATTTTGATTATACACAATGTAATCCGCGGACATATTTTCCTGATTATCTCCCTGCCGGAATATCTCCAGCAGACCGCCATCGACACTGGCCCCGGTGATATAGCCGCCAGGCACCGTATATTCTTTAAGAACGTTAAGTTCTGGATCTACGATGTATAAAACATCCAAATGCTGTTCTTCACCGGCAATACTGCCGACACCATAAACCAGGTTTTCACCAAGCATTCCGATCATGGCAATGTCCTGATCTTTTCTTTTTATTTCCTTTCTCTCTCCCGTTTCCAGATCACGCCATTCAATACTTGTCACAGTTCCCGCTCCATCCCGATGAGAAATGACGACGCTCCGGCCGTCTTCTGAAATAGCACAGTCCTCCGACTCAGCCTGTTCCAGCACGATCTCCGATTCTTTCATAATAATATCAAAACGGTAAATCGTATCCTCCAGACAAATATACAGCATATCATTTGAATCAATAAAGGCCATCTTCTGAATGCCCCGACTCAGCATGTTAAAGTTCTTATCGTACGGAATAAACAGAACCTCCGAATAGGTTCCATCCACCCGGTTATAATGATTCACCGTAATACCAAAACGGCCTTCGTTATCCCCGTTATATATATAACCATAAACCGCAAAATACAGGTCGCCATTTTCCTCAGTACGCAGCACCTTGACGCCATGGTTCATATAACTTGAATCTCTGTAGCTGACCTGGCTTTTCCGTTCAAAGCCGAAAGCCTGGGTCAATATATTATCTCGGGTATTATAAACCCACAGACCGCCGTCCGCTACAAAACTGATGTAAGTATTGTATTCGGTTTCACTTCCGTCCTGAGTCTCTGAACCGGATTCTCCGGTCTGGCTTTCTTCTTCCTCCGGCTCCTCTTTGCCATACACCTGAATGTCCATCCTGCTCTCATCAACAATCCCCAGACGCATCCGATTATTATTAAAAACAAATGACTGTTCATCCAGTTTTTCTTCCATGGTCCTGGAATAATCCAGCAAATTCACCGTACTGCCCGTACTGGATACTTCATAATATTCTCTGACCATGTAATTATAATCATTGCCGCTGTCATCCCGGGCTTCGATTTCGTAAATCAACTGAATTTCCCCGGTCTGGCTGTCCAGATTGATAATGGTCATATCCACATCGCTGACAACCTCCGGATTCAGATCTCCCCAGGTAACGATCTCGCTGTCCGAGGAGATCGATACATTCCGAAAATCATCATTGGAATCATCCGATGAAAAAGACAAATATTCTGCGATCCGGGAGGAGGCGGTCTTTTCAAAAATGGCATTGTGAAAATCCGAGACGAACTGCAGCTTGTCATAGGCCTGAAGATCATTGCCATAAATAACACGGGTATAATAATAATATGTCTGCCGCTCATCATCCTCAACGGTCAGATTCAGACAATATTCCTTACCCGGCTGTAAATCTGACTGAAAACGGATTTCTGTCTGTCTCTGGCCTTCTACACGCTGAATCTCCGGACATTCCCCCGACTCAATCTCCTGGCTGTTATTCTCATCCATCAGGGAATAAGAAATTTTCCGGACATTGTTCACCGGTTCCGACATTAAAAGCGTTACCGTCTTATTCTCCGACACCGGAGTCATACTCAGCCGCAGATAGGACGCGTTCATCTCCTGAACATAAGCGTCCATTTCATTAATTTTCATTCCGCTGTTTTTTACATATAATTTGATCAGAGACGTATCCCCCTGATTTCTCGACGGATGAATACGGTCATAATTCAGAACATGATTCGTCAAAAGCAATGTCACAATAAACGACACCAGATAAAATCCGACGATAAATAGAATTTTTTTCTTATTTTTCATTCTTTGTTTCTTCCTCTTTCTTCAGGTCCTGAAATAGTAATCGGTACAGCGTCAGATCGCCGTTAAAACCTTCCGCACACGCCCGATAAGCCGCCAGCCCTTTTTCCCGGCTGTTTCGGACAGAACCGCCTCTGACCGCACGGATCAAAATATTTTTTGGCGTATGCTCCATATCAATAAATTCCAGCAGTTGGGTCTTATATCCCATCACTTCCAACAGCTGTCCCCGCAGGCCGTCCGTGATCAGCGCCGCCATCCGTTCTTTCAGTAATCCATAGTGAAATACCGGAGCAAGCATATCGTTCTTTATCTGTCCGTTCAATTCATGCTGACAGCACGGAACAGACAGGATAACACGGGCGTTCCAGCGAATCGCTTTATATAAAGCATGATCCGTCGCCGTATCACAGGCATGGAGCGTAACGACCATATCAACAGAGTCGGCGCCTTCAAAATCAGCAATATCCCCATGAATAAATTCCAGTTGATCATAACCATATTTATCCCGAAGCTCATTGCAGTGCCGGATGACATCTTCCTTTAAATCCAGTCCGATCATTTTCACGGAATAACCCATTAAACTATTTAAATAATAATACATGGCGAAGGTCAAATAAGATTTGCCGCACCCAAAATCAATCATCGTGAGCTCTCTGTCCTTTGGAAGCTCCGGAAGCACGTCCTGGATAAATTCCAGGAAACGGTTGATCTGCCGGTACTTATCATATTTTGAGCGGACAATCTTTCCTTCGGCCGTCATTACTCCCAAATCCACCAGAAACGGTACCGGCGTCCCCTCCGGCAAAATATATGTCTTTTTCCGGTTATGAGCCAGATTTCCCTTCCGGACGCCGACGGCGTCCCTCTCTTTTACAGTGACATTTCCCTTTTTCCCGGACAGGACCGTGTACTCCCTGTCCCCGGTCTTGATCTGAGTCTGCTTAAAATCATTCCGGATGCGTTCCAGAACCCAGTCCTGTATCTCAGCCTCTGCGATATTTTTATGGAAAACCTGGGTTTTTGTATACTGAGCCGCCTGAAATACAAGACGGTCCTTA
>CATZYB010000057.1 GCA_958426095.1 uncultured Lachnospiraceae bacterium | reverse complement strand
TGCTGCAAACGCCGCCAGACTATACCAGTTTCCTGAAAATCCGATTCTGAAAATCGAATGTTTGCTCCGACAGTTAAATCCATGGAAAAGACGAGCCGCTGTCAGCGTTGCAAAAGCCATCGTACTGGCCAGCGCTGAATCTCCCTGCCCCAATCCCATATGAAAGGCAGTCATGGTCACAGCCGCGATCAAAGCCCCCTGTACTAAAATGTCTGTCATAAATTTGCGGTTCAGAATCCCTTCCTTTGGATTTCTCGGCTTCTCGGACAGCAAATCCCGTTCCGCCGGTTCCATGCCGATGGCAATCGCCGGGAGAGAATCCGTTAACAGATTGATAAAGAGTAAATGCACCGGGGCAAACGGCACCGGAAGGCCTATCAGAGAAGTATACAGTACACTCATAATTCCGGCCATATTTCCTGAAAGCAAAAACTGAATTGCATTTTTTATGTTCCGGTAAACATTTCGTCCATTAGCTACCGCCTTAATGATCGTTGCAAAATTATCGTCGGTCAGGATCATGGACGCCGCATCTTTGGATACTTCTGTTCCTGTAAT
Organism: uncultured Lachnospiraceae bacterium; assembly: GCA_958426095.1. GTDB lineage: Bacteria > Bacillota > Clostridia > Lachnospirales > Lachnospiraceae > Frisingicoccus. The sequence goes on along the minus strand of CATZYB010000057.1, from coordinate 12,362 downwards.
CCCCATCGCCACACCGATATCTGCTTTTTTCAATGCCGGCGCGTCATTGACGCCGTCGCCGGTCATAGAAACCACATTTCCCCGACGCTGCCATGCATCGACGATCCGGATTTTATTTTCCGGAGATACCCGGGCATATACGGATATTTTTACAATTTTTTCATCCAGCTCTTCATCCGACATGGCATCCAGTTCCGGTCCGGTAACTGCCATATCGCCATCCTCAAAAATACCTATCTGCCGCGCAATGGCCGTTGCCGTGATTTTATGATCTCCCGTTATCATGATCGGCCGGATTCCCGCCCGCTTTGCATCTGCCACAGCGGCCGCCGATTCTTCCCGCGGCGGGTCGATCATCGAAATCAAACCAAGAAAAATGTAATTATCTTCTGAGGCCAGGGAAAGATTTTCATTTTCTTCTGCTTCCCGATAGGCAAAGGCTAAAACCCGCAGACCATTTTCTGAAAAATGCAGATTCTGTTCCAGGATCGCCTTCCTGTCTTCTTCCGTCATCTCCCGAATGCCCTCTGTCGTCCGAATCCGTGTCGTCCGGTCCAGAAGCACATCCAGCGCCCCTTTTGTAAGCAGCGTCGGCACACCATGCAGCCGGTATTTCGTCGTCATCAGTTTTCTGTCTGAGTCAAAAGGAATCTCTTCAAGCCGGGGCATCATATCCCGTATGACCGTATCCGGCAGATCGATTTTCCGGACCATTTCCACCAGAGAGTATTCGGTTGGATCTCCGATACCCTTTCCGTCGACAATCGTCGAATCATTGGTAAGAATCGCATCATAAAGCAGATACCGGTGAAGCTGATTTTTTAAATCCACCTCTTCCGGCGCAATGACCTTCCCATCAATATAGATATTCTGAACTGTCATTTTATTCTGGGTGAGTGTTCCCGTTTTATCAGAACAGATGACAGACACACATCCTAAGCTTTCCACGGCTTTCAGTTCCTTAATGATCGCGTGTTCTTTCGCCATCTTCTGTGTTCCCATCGCCTGCACGATCGTCACAATGGAACTTAAGGCTTCCGGTATGGCTGCTACAGCCAAAGCCACAGCAAACATCATAGCATCCAATACCGGCATCTGGCGGTACAGACTCAATGCAAAAACAATGGCGCAGATAATCATGATCACCATGGCCAGTTTACTGCTGAACTGATCCAGACTGACCTGCAGCGGTGTCTTTTTCTCTTTAGTCGCATTCATAAGACTGGCGATCTTTCCGATTTCCGTGTCCATTCCCGTCCCTGTGACAACGACAACACCCCGGCCATAAGTCACCAGGCTGCTGGAATAAACCATATTTGTTCGGTCAGCCAACGGTACTTCACCGTCAATGACCCCTTCCATTTTATCCACGCTGGTGGATTCTCCGGTCAGGGAACTTTCATTCACCTGGAGCGAATAACTGTTTAAAACTCTTCCGTCAGCCACCACCAGATCTCCGGCTTCCAAAAGCAGTATATCCCCCGGGACCACATCTTTGGAATCGATCTCCATTTTCTGACCGTCACGGATAACCTTGGCCGACGGCGATGACAGCGATTTCAGGCTGTCCAACGACTTTTCTGCTTTCTTGTGCTGCACCGTTCCCAGGATCGCATTCAGAATAATAACCGCTATAATAACGATCGTACTTTCTTCACTTCCGGTAAATGCGGAGATAATTGCTGCAATGATCAAAATGATTACCAATAAGTCCGCAAACTGGGATAAAAATATCTGAAGCGTGCTTTTTTTCTTTCCTGCTTCCAGCACATTTTCCCCTTTACTCTTAAGAATCCCGGCAGCCGCCTCCGACGAATGTCCGTCTTTTGTCACATGAAGATCTTCTAATATTTCTTCCTCTGTCCTTTGATACCATGTCTTCACATTCATTCCTCCTTCATGGGCCAAATATTTCCGCCATCCTTGTGCTTCAGCGAAAAAAGAAGAGACTTTCAATGTATCTATTTAGATTTCCCATCTTCTCTCCAATAGATACATCAAAAGTCTCGTAACCATCCATCTATATGGTATACGCCGCCAGACCCACCGGGCCGCGATTGTTGACGACGTATTTCAACTACTCCCTTTTAATGAAAGCCCGCTTCAGGCCAACATATCAATAGTTTTTATCAAGTATACTCGCTATACTGAATAAAGTCAAGAAAAAAGTCCTTGCAAAATATTCTGCAAGGACTTTGCCGTGCGTTAGAGGATTCGAACCCCCGACCTTTTGGTCCGTAGCCAAACGCTCTATCCAGCTGAGCTAAACGCACATGTCTTAACAACAGTATTTATTCTACAATAGTTTCCTACTATTGTCAAGCACTATTTTAAATTTTTTATCAAGTTTCAAAACCGGCGTACTGAGTCATATAAAGTTCATAGTATTTACCCTTCCGGGCCAGCAGGCTGTCGTGACTGCCGCTTTCAACAATCCGGCCCTGGTCCATGACCACGATCATGTCTGCATCCCGGATCGTCGATAACCGATGGGCAATGATAATACTGGTACGGTTTTTCATGACAAGCTGCATGGCATCCTGAATGGCCTTTTCCGTCCGGGTATCCACATTGGATGTGGCTTCATCTAAAATCAATATTTTCGGATCCGCCACAAAGGCCCTGGCAATGGCGAGCAGCTGGCGCTGGCCCTGACTGATATTGCTTCCTGCTCCGGTCAAAACAGTATCATAGCCCTGAGGCATCATCTGGATCATTTCCCCGCACCGGCTCATAGTTACAGCCTCATCCAGAGTTCTCCGGCTGGCCTTTTCATTGCCGTATTTCAGATTGTTTTCAATGGTATCTGAAAATAAAATGGTATCCTGCAATACAATGGCCGCATTTTTTCTCAAACTGTCTCTCGTAACATTTTTTATATTCTGTTCATTAATGTAAATGTCGCCGCTGTCGATATCATAAAACCGCATAAGTAAATTGACAACCGTCGTCTTGCCGCTGCCCGTAGCGCCCACCAAAGCCACTTTTTTTCCGGATGGCACTGTCAAAGAAAAATCATGAAGCACCGGACATCCTTCTTTATACGAAAACTTTACATCTTTGAAAGTTACCGTCGCGCTTTCCTGTTCCTCAAGCATTTCTCCGGTCTTGTCCTCATCTTTTTCATCCAGCACGGCAAATACCCGTTCCGCCCCGGCCATCGCCGTCTGAAGCTGTCCATAAATCTGTGCGATCTCGTTTATCGGCCGGCTGAATTGCTTGGCATAAACAATAAATGCAGAAATGACACCGACAGAAATCAAGCCGTTAATGGCAAAATAGCCGCCGAAGGCTGCGATGATCACAAAACCAATGTTTCCGATACAATTCATAACCGGTCCCATGACGCCGCTGAAAATATCGGTCCGGATTCCGGCCTTTGTCAGTGCATCCGAAGTCTTACAAAACTCATCCACTGTAATATCCTGATGATCATACGCCACCACCGTCCGGTAACCGGAAATCATTTCCAGTGCAGTGCCATTTAATTCTCCTAGAAATTCCTGACGCCGCCTGGAAAACTTTCTTACTTTTTTTGACAATACTTTTGTGGCAGCCACTGTAAGTCCAACCGTAATAAAACTTAATAACGCCAACTGCCAGCAATACCAGAGCATAATAGCCATCGTTCCCACCACAGTCAGCACACCCGAAATCAGTGAAGGCAATGACTGAGATACCGTTGTTGAAATATTCTCAATATCATTGGTGATACGGCTCATCACATCGCCATGGGAATGGGTATCCAGATATTTTACAGGCAGATCCACGATTTTATCAAACATCTCGCCCCGCATCCGTTTGACAATCCTCTGGCTTATGCGGGCGCTGATCAATCCCTGAAAAAGCTGACTGCCGCTGTAAAACAAATAGACTGCAAGCATAAAAATCAATGTATGCCTCAGGCTTCCGATCGATGTCCCTGCAATAATATCAATGGCTTCACTTTGAAGGCTCGGCGCATAAACGCCGCAGAGCGTACCAAAAATAACAATAATGAGCATAACAATGACAAGCATTTTCTCCCGGGCAAAATAAGTCAGCAGCCTTTTCAGCGTATCTCCGACATTTTCCGCATGCTCCACCTCTACAAATCGGTTATGCCTGTTCATTCCCGGAATATTGCGTTCTACAATTTTCGACTCACTCATACTTCTCACCTTCATTTCCTATCTGAGAATGATAAATATCCTGATACGTTTTACAGGACCGCAAAAGCTCATCATGAGTACCGCAGGCCTCCACACTTCCCTGATCCAGGACGACGATCCGGTCTGCCCGCCGCACAGAAGCAATCCTCTGTGCAACAATAATTTTCGTACTTTCCGGCTTTGACTTACTCAAAGCCCCATATAGCTCTGCCTCGGTTTTTAAATCCAACGCACTGGTCGAATCATCAAAAATCAGGATCGGAGCCGGTTTCAATACGGCTCTTGAAATGGAAATGCGCTGTTTCTGACCGCCGGACAGGCTTGTTCCCCGCTCCGCAACTAATGTATTGTACCCATTCGGAGTTTTTTGAATAAAATCGTCGGCCTGGGCAATTCCCGCCGCCTCGCAAATCTCTTCATCTGATGCTCCCGGCGCGCCCCAGGAAATATTTTCCCGGATCGTAGTGCTAAACAATTCACTTTTCTGCAGTGAAACTGCAATTTTCTCTCTTAGATCATTTTGAGCGTAACTTTTAACATCCACATCATCTACGAGAACCGTTCCTTCGGAGGTATCATAGAAACGCGGGATCAAACTGACAAGGGCCGTTTTCCCACAGCCGGTTGCTCCCATGATCGCTACAGTCTCTCCCGGACGGATCGTCAGATTAATATGTTTTAACACCATCTGGCCCGTCCCCGGGAAAGCAAAGGATACATCCCTAAATTCGATTTTTCCATGGACCTTTGTTTCTCCGTCAAAATCTCCGTCCTTTAATTCGGGCTCGGTATTCAAGATTTCCTTTACCCGTTTCCATGAAGCAATTCCTTTGGAAATATTCTGAAATAACATAACCAGCATCAGAATGGCGTTAAGGAGCTGCGTCGTATAAGTAATGGCCGCCATAATAGTCCCCGGTGTCGTCATGTTTTCTCCGACCTGATAAGCCCCCGTCAGCAATATGAGTACGACAACAATATACATCAGCGCATTCATCACCGGGTTCATAAAAGCAAATATTATAAGTACGCGAAGCTGCGTCTTGATAAGGTCATCATTTACCTTGCCAAAACGCAGCTTTTCATATACTTCCCGTACACATGCTTTGATCATGCGGATACCGGAAACATCTTCCTGCAAAACTTCATTCATTTCATCAAGCTTGGCCTGAAGTCTTGTCAGCAGCGGATTTGCCTTGATAAGACAGACAAGCATGCAGCCCAGTATGAACGGAAGCGCACACAGAACAATCTTTCCAAATTCATGATTCAGTCGAAACATAAAGAAAATACTTCCCAGTATAAGCATTGAGGTCCGAATCATTCCCCGGACAAATTGGGCAACAAAGTTTTCAACCTGTGTAATGTCGTTGGTGACTCTCGTCACCAACGACCCTGTGCCAAAGCAGTCCATTTGAGGAAATGAAAAGGTCATAATTCTTCGAAAACAATCTTTACGCATTTCATTTCCAATATTCTGCCCCGTCATATGTACAAAGGCATTGTTCATCGAACCGCTGAGTCCTCCAAGGATAACAAGCCCAATCATCGTAAATCCCAATACAAGAATCAGGTGCATGTCTCCGATGCCATCATTATTAATTCCCAATACGCCTTCATCCACGATCCGGCGCATAAGTCCGGGCTGTATTAAATCCATCGATACCTCGCCCATCATAAACAGAGCAGCTAACACTGCAAAATGAAGATATTTTTTTACATATTTCCACATATTATTTTAATAAAGCACTCTCCAGATCCTGAAGCATATAATCAAGAGCTGTGATACCGCCTTCTGCAGTATACCATACAGCCGGATGCTCAAGGTAAACGATATTGCCGTTCTTGTAAGCATCTGTACCCATTACAAGTTCATTTTCCATGATTTCCTGAGCCAACTGAGCGCCGTCAGTTCCGATGGCAGCATCTCTGTCCATTACGAAGATGTAATCCGGATTCAAAGATACGATCAACTCGAAGGAAGCTTCATTACCATGGGTCGGTGTGCCGCCCTGGCTGTTTTCTGTAGTTTCTGCTGCTGCTGTCTCAGCGGTAGTTTCTGCTGCTGCTTCACCGCCGCCATTGCCGCCGCGTCCGCCGCCATTGCCGCCACGTCCGCCGCCATTACCGCCACGGCCACCACTGTTGGCTGCTGCTGCGTCTGCGCCGATATTATTAAATCCGATCTCATTACCGATGATGGAGCAGCGTCCGTCATTGCCAAGAAGATTAAAGCTTCCGCTTGTACACATACCAACTAAAGCTGTTTTACCTTCAGCAAACTCTGCCAATGCTGTAATACGTTCATCGAAATCTGCCAGTTTTGCATCGATTTCATCTTCTTTGCCAAAGATAGAAGCAATTGTTTTTGCATTATTGCTGACACTCTTTACAAGCCCCTGTTCAACATCTGTTGCAATGTATACAACCGGAGCGATCTCATTCAGAGCATCATAGTAGGAACTCAAACGTCCGCCGATAAAGATAATATCCGGTTCACAAGCCATAACAGCTTCCAGATCAGCTTCTTTGATCGTACCAAGATTTACGATATTTTCATCAGTTACATAACTCTGAAGATAATCAATCGATGTGGATGCACAGCCGACAACACGATCTCCTAATCCAAGGTTATCTAAAATATCCAGGCATGCCAAATCCAGGATCGCAATACGCTGTGGATCATAAGGCACTTCGATGTCTGCCAGCTCAGCACTGGCGTTCAAAGCCTGAATTGTGATTGTTTCCGGCTTATCAGCCTCTGCAGAAGCCTCTGTTTCTGCTGTTGTCTCTGTAGCTGCCTCTGTTTCCGCAGCTGTTGTTGTGTTGCTGCTGTTGCCGCAGGCAGCCAAACCTGCTACCATAACTGCCGCAAGCGCTAATGATAAAATTTTTTTCATGATCTCTCGATCTCCTTTCAAAAAGTACTGAAATGATAAAACAATGAGTTACTATTAATAATAGATGGACAATGGTCGACCCTCTATTTCCATGATTTCAAAATCTACATTGTAGATTTTGGACAGATTCTCCTTGGTCATCACCTCCTCGACCGTTCCAAATTTTGCTATTTTTCCACCTGTAAAAGCACAGATGTAATCTGAATAAAAGGCTGCATAATTGATCTCATGCAGTACTAAAATCACCGTCTTGCCCAGCTCATCGCAGAGGCGACGGACGATTTTCATCATATTGCTGGCATGATAGATATCCAGGTTGTTGGTCGGCTCATCAAGAAGTACATACTCCGTATCCTGGGCAATGACCATGGCAATATACGCACGCTGACGCTGCCCGCCGGACAATTCGTCAATAAACTGATCCTGGAACTCCTGAAGCTCCATATACTCAATCGCTTTATCAATGATCGCATTATCCTCATCCGTATTACGTCCGCCGGAATAAGGAAACCGGCCAAAGGTTACCAGCTCCCGGACAGTCAGCTTCATCTGAATATTATTCGTCTGGGTTAAGATTGCCAGCCGCTTGGCCAACTCCTTACTTTTCCACTGACCGATGTCTTTTCCCTCAAAGTCCACGAGCCCAGCATCGCTGGCGATCAGCCGGGAAATCATTCCCATAACGGTGGATTTTCCTGCACCGTTCGGTCCTATCAAAGAAATCACTTTCCCCTTCGGAATCTCAAAGCTGACCGAATCTACCACCGTTTTTCCGTCATATCGTTTTGTCAGATCTTTTACAAACATCAATCAAACCCTCCTGTTCGCAAGAAGAAGATAGAGGAAGTAAACACCGCCCCCCACCGAAATAAACACACTGATAGGAACCGCATAAACATATACCCGCTCTACAATGAGCTGCCCGCCGATCAATACGATCATCCCAAAAAGCGCAGAACCTAAGATCAGCTGTGAGTGACGATAGGTTTTCAACAACTGCCGCGCAAGATTGGCAATAATAAGTCCCAAAAAGGAAATCGGACCCACCATCGCCGTTGCCACTGCAATACACAATGTAACACCCAGCAGCAAACGGCGGATACACCGGTCGTAATCAACTCCCAGGTTGATCGCCTGGTCTTTTCCCAGAGTAATGACGTCTAACAAGGCCAGATCTTTGCGCAGGACAAAAACAACCGCTGCCAGAACAATCACTGAAAGAATAATGATTTCCGAATTAATATTACTAAAACTTGCCACCAGCGTAGCCAGCAGATTTTCATATTCATTCGGATCCATAATGCGCGTTAAAGTGCTCTGGATACTGGAAAAAAAGGAGGAAAGTACCGTACCTATGAGCAGCACATACAAAACATTATGGCGGGTCTTTTTAAACAAATAACTGTAAACCACAGTAGCTACCACACCCATCAGCACCAGATCGACGACAAATGACATATTGCTGTTTCTGGCAAGCAGACTGCCGGATCCGGCTACAAATACGACTGCTGTATGGATCAATGTATATAAAGCATTCATACCAAGGAGGCAGGGCGTCACTATGGTATTATTGATAATCGACTGAAATACAATGGAAGCTCCGCCAATGGCAAAGGCCGTGATCAGCATAACGATAAGTTTTGGCGTACGAATTTTCATGGCGTAATTAAACAGCTTCGGATTTCCGAATTTAACGCCGATGGTCATATAGCCGACAGAACAGAGTATCACCAGCACGACCATGATCAATAATTTTCGCCGATTCGCCCGAACTGCTTTCGTATTCATTTCTTACCGCCTCCTTCCTCTGCCGAAACAACCGCCGCACAGCCGCTGTTTCCAACGCCGCCGAGACGTACTGCCTTGCGGCCATGATTAAGCCGGTAGATCAGCAGCGCAACAAAGATGATACTTCCGAGAATACCTACAATAAGTTCGATCGGAAGTTCATAAGGCGCGATCACGGTACGGCCGAGCATATCGCACATCAGAACAAAAATAGCTCCGAAAAGGGCTGTATCCACCAATGTTCCCCGAATCTTATCACCTTTGAACATGGCGATCAGGTTCGGAACGATCAGACCAATGTATGAAATCGAACCGACAACTACTACTACCGACGCTGTAATCATTGCGGCGATCGTCAATCCCATAAATAAAATAAAATTGTAATGGACTCCCAGATTCTTTGAAAAATCCTTTCCCATACCGACAATGTTAAAATGATTTGCAAATATAAATGCCAGAATGACCAGAGGAACTACCAGGTAAACGATTTCATATCTTCCGCGCAAAACCATGGAAAAATGACCGACCAGCCATGTTGACAGGGCCTGCGTCATCTCATACTTATACGCCAGGTAGTTTGTGATACCTCCGATGACATTACCAAACATGATACCTACCAGCGGTACCATGACAACATCCTTAAACTGAATCCGCTGGATAAACCATACAAAAATCCATGTCCCCAAAATTGCAAACACAAAGGCAAAAATCGCCCGGCTCCATAAAGTTGATTTTGGCATAAACAGAAGCGCAAGCAAAATACCAAACTGGGCCGAAGAAATCGTTGCTCCCGTTGTCGGAGAAACAAACTTATTCATACATAACTGCTGCATGATCAATCCGGCCACACTCATACCCACACCGGTACATAAAATTGCCAGCAAACGCGGCAGCCGTGAAATAAAAAATATTTCAATCTGAGCCACATCACCGCTCATCAATGAGGATAATTCCACATCCAGCACACCGATAAACAGTGACCATACCGATAAGATAATCAATACCGCCCCAAGAAAAATTGTCAAACCATACTTCTTAATCATGAGGACCTCCTTCCTTCTTTAGTTAGTTATTGCTAATGCAAATAAAAAAACGCACAGTGTGATAGGCACGTAAACTGGTCTTACATGTCTATCACACTGCGCGTTACCTGTGCATAATAACACAAAAGTTAGTCATATGCAATATGTTGAATTGATAAAGTTTATTATTAATTCAACAGCTAAAAGGGCGGTAAGGTTTTTCCTTACCGCCCAAATAATTTTATCCGAACAGATCATCGTTTTTTATTCTTGTTCTGATAATATACAAAGATTCCTACCAACAGCAACGCTGAGATAATCAGCACTGCCAGGACTACTGTCACATTCATCGTATCGCCCGTCTTTGGAGAATCAATCTTTCTGGCCTGTTCAAAGGTTACAGAAATCGTATGGTTGGCGTCAACCGCCTTGAAAGCATACTTATTATTTGAAACTTTGACTTCATATCCGTCAACATATACTTTCGATACCTTATAACCATTATTTGGTTTAAAAGTAAACTCAACGCCGTTACCATTGGCTACTGTTATATTGCCCTGAGGACTTATCGTTCCATTCGCTCCGGCCGTTGCAGTAATTGTATAAACGGTAACCGGCGCTGCAGTTACTTTAAATGGAATCACTACTGTGTTGAACACATTCGTTGCCTTCCAGGTTCCGCCTGTATATTCTTCTCTCTCAAATTCCACACTTAAACGATAATTTCCGACCTCAACCAATGTAAACGGTATCGTATAACCATCTTTCCACTGACTAAGAACGTCTTTGCCTTCGCCCCAATTCCATGTTCTCGGAACCCAGCGGCTGTCGCCGTCAGCCGGATTCACATTATCCATGCCATTGCCGACGGCTGTCGCCGTCAGTTTGGTTCCGGATTCATAAGCGCCATCCACAGCAACGCCTGTTATCGTGGAACCCTCAAATGGAAGTAAGGTCTTATACATGACACTATCACTGGCAAGACTTTCCATCGCTGTTGCCGCATCAAATTTCACCCGTACTTTAAACAAATATTCTGTATTTGGATTCAGTCCGGTAAATTCAGGGCTTTCCTGCCACAGAATATTTTCTTCAGACTGAGCGGAAATCTGTTCGCCGCCTTCTGCTGCCGCATCCGCCTGAACAATACCATATTCGCCGTTCTCAATCGCTGCCAGAGTAATCGTTGTTTCTGTTCTCGCAGCTATTCCCGGTGTATTTGGCGCCGCAGCCGCTGCCAATAAGGTTTTTATCGTCGTTGGCTCGCTTAAAGCCACCACATCTTTTCCTTTGAATTCACCGAATACAAACTTATATTCTGTACCCTGTGTCAAGTCTCCAAAAACGCCGTCTTCCTTCCATTGAATCTCTCCATCGGATATATAAAGGCCGTAGAGAATTTTATTTCCTTCCTGCGGAACAGTCTCTGGCGCTTCAAGCGTTATGCTGACATCCGTCACCGCTTTCTTTACCGGTATCTCCGCCATCTTTTCAGGCTCACTTACCTGCGCCGTTCTATCTTCACCTGGTTTAACCGGCGGCTCTGTCTCTTTCGTCGTCGGCTCTTTTGCCCCTGTTGTCGGTTCCGTCGCCTTTGTGGCCGGCTCCGTGGCCCTGGTCGCCGGTTCCGTCGCCGGCTCTGTAGCCTTCGTCGTTGGTTCCGTTGCCTCCGTCGTCGGTTCCGTTGCTTCCGTCGTCGGCTCCGTGGCCTCGGTCGTTGGTTCCGTTGCTTCCGTCGTCGGCTCCGTGGCCTCGGTTGTTGGTTCTGTTGCTTCCGTTGTTGGCTCTGTAGCTTCGGTTGTTGATTCCGTAGGCTTCGTCGTCACTTCTGTCGCTTTGGTTGCTTCCGTGTTCTCTTTTTCAGCCGTCCGGATCTGCTGAGTGATTATATTACTCTCGTCAACTTCATCCTTTTCCAGCCGTTTTCCGAAAACATATTCTGTATCTGCCTCCAGCCCGGAAAACGTGACCTTCGTCACCTTCTGTGTTTCCTCATCCTGAACATATTGCTTATCTTCTGCCCACATCCAGATAAGCCCATCGTTTTCTTCTACCTGAATGGCATAAACATATTCGTCTTCTACTTTTAAAGTGATACTGTCTGATGTTTTTGAATCCACTTCAATATTGACCTTCTTATCTTTTCCTGCTGCATAAACGCCTGCAGGCATCGATAATACAGTGGTCGCCATCATAACAACCATTAAAAGTACAGCGAATAATCCGCATCTCTTTCTTTCCATACCTTTCACCTCACTCCAATATATATATTCCCTTTTCTGTATAATTTCCCCTTTATCTTTGGTATATATAGTTTACCATATAAACAGAAAAAATCCCATTCTTTTTTTGACAATTTTGGATTTGAAAGCTTTTTGTAAGAAATCGGCAAAAATAAGCAAAAAAAGAGAAACACTGGAAATCCAATGTTTCTCTTTTTTCAAACGAGTGCCGGCGACCGGAATCGAACCGGTACGATCGGTTAGGATCGCAGGATTTTA
>CATZYB010000056.1 GCA_958426095.1 uncultured Lachnospiraceae bacterium | reverse complement strand
TGATTTCGAATGAGGAAGGGTTGGTGGCAAAGCCGATTTATGCAAAATCAGGAAGCATTGCGTCTCTTGGAAGGGCAGACGGCTATGTATTGATACCGCGGAACAGAGAAGGACTGAATAAAAATGAGCCTGTTTGGGTAGAGGTGTTGGAATGAAGAGAAATTTGTACTTAAGTGTTCAGGAGAAGGAAAGGGCGCTTTCACGCTTTATAGACGCATTTTCTCATATTCGGCCGGGAAAAGAGAGGATTCCTGTTGTTGAAAGTCTTGGACGTATGACTGCAGAGGCTGTGTATGCCAGATATTCCAGTCCATCTTATAATTCCTGTGCCATGGATGGGATCGCCGTAGTCAGTTCACATACGAAGGGCGCTTCGGAAAGCACACCTTTGCGTCTGATTTATGGAAAGGATTATCTGGATGTGGACACGGGGGATATGATCGTGCCGCCCTATGATGCGGTGATCATGGCAGAGGACCTGATCGAAACGGAGGATGGCGAAGGATACATAATTATCGCGCCAACCCATCCCTTTGCCCATGTACGGGCTATAGGGGAGGATATCGTTGCCAAAGAAATGGTGCTGCCAACCGGTCATAAAATACGTGCAATTGATATTTCCGTGCTTATATCTGCCGGAATTACTGAGATTGAAGTGATAAAGAAGCCGATCGTCGGCATTATTCCGACAGGCGATGAGATGATTGAATATACGAAACCGCTGGAGGATGGGAAGATACTGGAAACCAACTCCTGGATGTTCGAAAATATGGTCACAGAGAATGAGGGTATTGGGCGCCGTTATCCAATTTTGCGTGATGATCTGGAACTGATCAAAAAAACCTTATCCGAGGCGGTCATGGAATGTGACATTGTGATCATTAATGCCGGATCCAGTGCGGGCCGGGATGATTATACCATTCATGCCATTAGCGAACTGGGAGAGGTATATGCCCATGGTGTGGCTATCAAACCGGGAAAACCCGTCATTTTAAGTAAAATACAGGACAAGCCGGTCATCGGTCTTCCGGGATATCCGGTGTCCTCTTATCTGACATTTACAGAGTTTGTCATTCCAGTCATGAATTTGTATTACGGTTCCGGAGGTTCGGAAAGACAGCAAAAGCAGGTGACGGCGAAATTGTCCAAGACGCTGATGTCCAGTCTGAAATATGAAGAATATGTTCGCGTAAAGCTGGGGATCGTAGAAGACGAATTGGTGGCGTCGCCTCTGGAACGGGGAGCCGGTGCATCCATGTCCCTTGTAAGGGCCGATGGCTTTTGCGTCATTCCGCAGGATAAGGAAGGTGTCCTTGCCCATGAAAATATTCAGGTGAAGCTGGTAAAAGATATGGATCAGATTCGTAAAACCCTGGTGCTTATCGGAAGTCACGATCTGATCTTGGATGTCATTAATGATCTGATGATGGAAGAAGGCCGGGACACGTGCCTTTCATCAACCCATGTCGGTTCCATGGCCGGATTGATCGCTCTTCGAAAAAAAGAAGCTCATTTGGCTCCGTCCCATCTGCTGGATGAGAAGGATGGCAGCTATAATATAAGCATTACACGAGAGATGTTTCCTGATGAAAAAATGGTAATCATTAAAGGCGTCCGCAGACGCCAGGGATTTATTGTTAAAAAGGGAAATCCGCTAAATATTCAGGGGATTCATGATATAACGCCGGAAATCCGGTATATTAACCGGCAGCGGGGCGCCGGGACAAGAGTCCTCTTTGATCATCTGTTAAAAAAAGAGGGAATTTCTCAGAAAGATATTTCCGGATATGAACATGAAGCGGCGACCCATATGAGTGTGGCTGTGGCCGTTCAAAAGGATAATGCGGATGTGGGCATGGGAATCTATTCCTGTGCAAAGGCATTAGAACTGGATTTTATAGATGTGGGTTTTGAAGAGTACGATTTTGTCACTTACGAAAAATATCTCGAATTACCATCGGTTCAGGAATTTATTCATATTCTGAAAAGTGAAGCGTTTAAAAATCGGCTGGATATGCTGGGCGGCTATAGCTGTGAAGAATGCGGTCGCATCTGTCCTGTTTGGACAGAATAGAAATGGGGAGAGTATCTTGTTTGAAAAAAATATGGATTTTTTCACATTGCAGCAGGCCGCACAGATAAAACGGGTGACAGTTGCAGTGATCGGAGCCGGGGCTCTTGGACAAATGGCAGCCCATCAACTGGTGCGGACCGGCTTCGAAAAATTGATTTTGATCGATAAAGATGTATTGGAATACAGTAATTTTAATCGTCAGATGTATGCCGTGAATTCCACGGTGAATCAATCCAAAGTAGCCGTGCTGAAAGCGCAGGTTCTGGACATTGATCCAAAGATCGATATAAAAATACATGAAACATTTTTAGATCAAAGCAATGGAAAACATCTTGTATCCGATGCGGATATTGTGGTGGATTGCGTAGATGATATTGAAACTAAGATATATCTTGAAAAACTGAGCGCCGAATTAAATATTCCATTGGTTCATGGCGCTGTGGAAGGCTGGTATGGTCAGGTGACGACTGTTTTGCCGGGAGATTCTGTTCTGGAGCGCCTGTATATACACAGAAAAAAACAGGAAGTGACTGCGCTTATGATCACAGTCAGCGCTGTGACAGCTCTCCAGGTTGGTGAAGTGATCAAGATTGCGACAGGTACCGGAGAATTGCTGCATCAAAGGGTGATGTTTATCGATATGATGAGCGGTGATTTTTCATGTGTACCAATATATTAGGGATTCATTAAATAGAGAAAGAGGTGAGAAGGTATGACTACACAATATGGGGGTTATATGGGAAAAGTACTGAAAATCGATCTGACGACGAAAGAAGTGTCCGAGTATCCATTTTCTGACAGAGAAAGAGAGTTGTTTATCGGCGGCAAAACCATGGCGGCAAAAATTCTTGGAGACCATTTAAAAGGTACGGAAAAAGCATTCTCCATGGAAAATCTTCTGGTTATTACAACCGGACCGCTGACAGGTACCGGGGCGCCCAGCGCCAGCCGATTTAATATTTCCACATTGTCACCGCAGACCGGTTATATTACATCGTCGAATTGCGGCGGTCATTTTGGCTATTATCTGAAAAAAGCAGGGCTGGATGCACTTGTTTTAACCGGACAATGTGAGGAAAAGACCTGGATTGAAATTCAAAATGACAATGTGATATTCCATAATGCCGACGATCTATGGGGAATGAAAACGACCCGGGTGCAGGAAGCTCTGGATGATAAGCTTCGGATGAAAAATGGCCGTGTCCGCAAAAACGGAAAGATCTGTATCGGGCCTGCCGGAGAAAATCTGGTATTGTATTCCAGTATTGTTTCCAATGACCGTGTGTTTGGCCGGGGCGGTACCGGGGCCGTCATGGGCTGGATGCGTCTGAAGGCTGTATGTGTCAGCGGCACGAAAGAAATTCCGATTTATAATAAGGAAAAGATGGTGGCCCATACCAAAAAGTGGTTTAAGTATTTAAGAAAACATCCGCTGACTGGAGATCAGCTGCCAAGACTGGGTACGGCAGGCCTTGTCAGCTCTATGCAGATGAAAGGTATGCTTTCCACGAAAAATTACAGCAGCGGTCAATATGAGGATTTTGAAAAGGTCAGCGGAGAGCTGCTGGCAGAAAAATATAATATTGTCAATAAGGGATGTCTCACCTGTCCGATCCGCTGTGCCCGAACTGTGGAAGTGGCGGGAAAACCGGTGAAGGGACCGGAACTGGAAACACTGGTTTTGCTTGGCGGCGGTATATTAAATAATGATCTGGAAGCTGTATTAAAATGGAATTATGAGCTGGATGAACTGGGTATGGATACGATTTCAGCGGCAAATACCATATCCTACGCGATGGAAGCCAATGAAAAGGGTTTATGGAATAATGGATTAAAATTTTCAGAGATTGAAGGCATATCCCAAATATTTGAAGATATTGCTTATCGCCGGGGTATTGGAGATGAGCTGGCAGAGGGCAGTAAAAGATTGTCTGAAAAGTATGGCGGCAAAGAATTTGCCATCCATGCAAAGGGAATGGAACTGGCGGCTTATGAACCGAGAAAGGCGACAGGTCTGGGCCTTGGTTATGCGGTCAGTAACCGGGGCGGCTGTCATTTAAATGGCGGCTATCTTGTTATTTTGGAGGGCCTTGGCCTTTCTATTAACCAGACGACATATCATGGAAAAGCCGACCTGACGATGATGTTCCAGGATTTGATGGAAATGATATCTGCCTCCGGACAGTGTCTGTTTACAAGCTATGCCTTTTTCCCGGCGCCGCTGTTGAAACACCCGAATAGCTGGTATGTGAAGCTGATCAATACGGCTTTGCCTTACTGCGGCGCTGCAGTGCGGCTGATGAATAAATATCCGGAAATGTTAAAGCTGCATTTACCGGTATTTCACCATACGAAAGGGTTTGAATATGCCACAGGCATGAAGATGACATTTGGCCACTATATGCGATGCGGCGAACGGGGCTATAATCTGGAAAGGGAAGTGAACCGGAGGTTTGGCGTAAATGCCAATAAAGATGCTCTGCCTTCACGTCTTGTAAAAACATTGCAGGACCCGAAAGATCCGAAGTCCAGGGTCCCTCTGGAAAAATTAAAGAAGGTTTATTATCATGCCAGAGGGTGGGAAAGTAACGGATTGCCGACGGAGAAGCTCTTGAAAAAACTGGAAATTATCTGAATCAAAGGGTGGTGTCTATGGTTAAAGTGAAATTATTCGGCGTGGCCCGTTTGAAGACTGGCGTCAGCGAGTTTGAAGCGGACATTGACACTATGGATGAATTGAAAAATTCGGTTCCTGGAATGACGAAAAGGGAAGTAAAGGATTTGGTCATACTTGTGAATGGAAAATCAGTCGGCCGATGGTATAAATTTAAAGACGGCGATGAAATCGTGATGCTTTCGCCGGCGGGAGGTGGATGAGAGAATGAAGAAAAAGAAAACGCCCTATATCAATGGAGAAACCTGTGCAGGTTGTTCTGTCTGTGTGGTCAATTGTCCAATGGATTGCCTGAGCATTGAAGCTCCGAAATTTCATGGGGATATCCATACGATTGCCTGCCTGGATGAGAGCCGCTGTATCGGCTGCGGTATATGCGCCAGGGTCTGTCCGATCGAGGCGATCGAGATGCATAGCAAAGGGGGAATGCATTCTATGACTACGAAACTTAATTTGAGAAAAGTTTATTGCCGGGGATTCCAGTCTGTAATGAAGGTCGGTATGGCCATACTGCCATGGCGTGTGCCTAAAACATTGAAAGGCCGTGGGGCCGTTAAAAAACTGCCGGAGGCAATTAAACGTAAAAAGTTTAAAAAGGTTTTGGTTGTCACCGATAAAGTGTTGATGGAGCTGCATTTACTGGATGGTATGCTTGAGGCGATGGACAGACAGGGGATGGATTATGTCATCTATGACGGAGTGGCGCCGAATCCGACGGATATTAATGTTGAAGCAGGGGTTAAACTTTACAAAGAAAATAGATGTGACTGCATGATCGCTTTTGGCGGAGGCTCTCCAATGGATTGTGCCAAAGGAATTGGCGCCCGCATTGCCAAACCTCGTAAAAGTGTAGAACAACTTCAGGGACTCTTCACGGTTCTTCGTCCGATCCCGACAATTTTTGCGGTGCCGACGACTGCCGGAACAGGTTCTGAAACAACGGTGGCTGCCGTTATCACGGATGCACAAACCCACCATAAAGCGTCAATGAATGATTTATGTCTGATGCCGAAATACGCAGTACTTGACCCGGAATTAACGGCGGGGCTGCCGCCGCATGTGACTGCAACTACAGGTCTGGACGCATTGTGCCATGCTGTGGAGTGTTATACAAACAATACCTATAATTCCAAACTGGAAAAAGATATGTGTAAAAAGGCCGTGAAGCTTATATATGATAATCTTTACACTGTTTATCAGGATGGCCGCAATCTGAAAGCACGTTATAATATGCAAAAGGCCGCTTTTTTGGCCGGACGTGCATTCACAAGGGGCTGCGTAGGCTACGTCCATGCGATCGGCCATACGTTAGGCGGTTTATACGGAACACCGCATGGCCTTGCAATGTCGATTTTATTGCCTCATGTTATGCGGGCCTTCGGACCTGCAGCTTACGAGAAGCTGGCAGATCTGTGTGACGTATGCGGTATGAAAGCAGCCGATGATACGCCGAAGGCAAAGGCTGAGGCATTTATAGACTGGATCGAAGAAATGAAAGAAAAAATGAATATCCCGGTATATCCTGAAATGATTCAGGAGGAAGATGTGGATCAGATCGTAGCCTGGGCTGAAAAAGAAAGTAATCCACTGTATCCGACACCTGTCACATGGGATAAGGATGATTTCAAAAATTTCATACAGTCATTAAAATAATACCATTCTTATAATGTAACTGCTTTGGAAATTTGCTTACCTAAAACAAATGCCAATACAATTTTAGCCAGATCCGGAATGATAAATGGAATAACACACCATCCAAGGACGGCGGAAAGACCGACAGCGCCCACATTTTTTGCATAGACGACCATAAACCAGGCGGTACCGAAGGCGTAGCATACAATGAGAGCCAGTACCATGGAAAGAATCAGCGCCCAGGTCTTTTTGCCGAAGGCTTTTTCAAAAGCCCACATGACAAGGGCAGAGAATATAAAACCGATGATGTAACCGCCGGTGGTATTCAGTAAAACACCGAAGCCGCCTTTAAAACCGGAAAATACAGGAAGACCGACAGCACCCAGAAGTACATAGACGATAACCGATAAGGTGCCCCGTTTTCCGCCCAGAACGGCCACAGCCAGAAAAACGGCAAAGGTCTGTAAAGTAAACGGAACAACGGTAGGAATGGAAATCCAGGAGCAGATTGCTATAACCACGGCAAAAAGTCCGATATAAGCCATATCCAGAGTTTTCATTTTTGTTGATGTCATTGATGTCATAATTATCCTCTCTTTCTGCCGCCAAGCTGCGGCGAACAACTTTAAAGCTTTGAAAAGGATATCATGGCCGGGGATAAATGTCAACTTAAAAATAAAAATAGTTGACAATTGCTGGGCTAAAATTTTCTATTGACTTTAAAATTCAATATGGTAAAATATGACAGTAAGATTTAACTTAATATTTACATAGATTTTACAAAGACGTAAAAATCTGTCGTTGGACAGGTATTTACGTCTTTTTTTGTTCAATTTATTAAAGAAAAGAGAGGAAAAACCATGAAAAAAACGATTGCAAAAAAGGTGGCGGAGTATCTGGTCACACTGATCGTTGTCAGTGTACTGATATTTGTACTTATTCGGTTATCCAGAATCGACCCGGTGGCGGTCATCCTGGGCGGAAAGAATACGAGTGCGGATGTCGTTGCGAATACCCGGGCCAGCTTTAATCTGGACAAGCCGCTGCCTGTGCAGTATTGGTTATGGATCAAGGGGCTTCTTACCGGAAACTGGGGGATTGACTATAAGTATCAGCAGCCGGTGATGTCTTTGATCGGAAGCCGCGTGCCGGTGACCGCCGGACTTGTTGTCGGCGGAACTATTTTAAGTCTGGGAGTCAGCATTCCTCTGGGAGTGTATACGGCATTAAAGAAAAACAGCTGGGTTGACACATTGATTTCCACATTATCATTAGTTGCCGCGGCAATTCCTCCTTTTGTTATGAGCGTTGTTATCGTTCTTATTCTGGCAAAGGTGGCGCCAAGTTTTCCGATTACCGGTACATATAACAACGTCGGGGAGTATTTTACACGTATCATTTTTCCGTGTATCGCCATGGCGCTGGTGCGTATGACGTTGACCATGCGGGTGACCCGTTCCGGAATGACGACCCAGTTGGAATCCAATTATGTCCAGACATTGATGGCGAAGGGACTTCCAACTTCAAAAATCGTATTTAAGCATTGTCTGAAAAATGCCATTATTCCAGTGCTTTCCGTTGTCGGAATTCAGGTCGGCGGTATGATAGTCGGCGCTGTTCTTGTCGAAAGTATTTTTTCCTTATCCGGTATCGGTTCGCTGCTGATCGATGCGGTAAAGGCGAGCAATTACCCGATCGTTCAGGATGTTGTATTGATCCTGGTTGTTATTTATCTGACCATCAGTACGATTATCGATATTCTTTATTGTGTCATTGACCCAAGAATCCGTCTTGGAGCAAAGGAGGCTGACTGACAATGAAAAAGAAGAATACGGAGAGAGAGGGAACGCTTTTTACCGTTCCGGTCATTATAAGTATCATCATACTGGCAGTGATTATTCTGTCTTGCATTTTTGCCGACGTTCTTGCACCGTGCGACCCGGATGCGCTGGATTTTACCGCAGTGCTTTCCGGACCGACGAAGGCCCATTTGCTTGGAACAGATAAAACCGGACGGGATATTTTATCCAGACTCTTGTTTGGCGGCCGGACAACGCTTTTAAGCGCATTGGGTGTTGTGGGAATTTCGATTATCATCGGTGTACCGATGGGACTTTTCGCCGGTTATTACGGCGGATGGGTTGATAAGATTTTAATGCGGATTACGGATGTTATCATATCATTTCCGTCCTTGCTGTTGGCCTTTGTATTTGTCGCTGTTTTTGGACGGGGAATTTCTAAATCCGTTCTGGCGCTGGGCATTATTTATGTGCCGATGCTGGCAAAGCTGACCCGTTCCCTTGTTCTTGTCGAGAAAAATAAAACCTACGTCGAAGCCTGCCGTTCCATCGGTTATGGTTCCGGAAGGATTTTGTTTTACCATATTTTACCGAATTGTATATCCACGCTGCTCGTTCAGTTGACATTGGATGTCGGTTCAGCCATCCTTGATCTGGCTTCTTTGAGTTTTCTGGGGCTGGGCGTTCAGGCGCCGCTGTCCGACTGGGGCGCCATGC
Organism: uncultured Lachnospiraceae bacterium; assembly: GCA_958426095.1. GTDB lineage: Bacteria > Bacillota > Clostridia > Lachnospirales > Lachnospiraceae > Frisingicoccus. Next base: position 4,100 of record CATZYB010000056.1, on the reverse strand, counting down.
TGGAGGATGGACGTATTTTCCTTTTATCCCATCCAATGCTGGCCCTGTCACCGGCTTTTTGTATGGTGATCACTGTTGTAGCCTTAAATGTTTTTGTGGACGGCGTGCAGAAATACATGAACCCACAGGAGCGAAAGCTTCCTTCTTATAAAAAACTGATGCGCCAGCATCGTTTGCAGGAGCAGGCACAGAACATAGAACAGGGGGCGGCGTAGAAATGAGTGAAAATTTAGTTTCTTTGCAGCATTTGAAATTGGATTTAATTACAAGTCGGGGATTGATACATGCCGTCCGGGATATAAACCTGGATATCCGGGCCGGTGAAACCCATGGTATTGTCGGGGAATCGGGCTGTGGAAAAACAATGACGGCCAAATCTATTCTCCGCCTGCATGATGAAAAAAAGACCTTTTATTCGGGAAAAATCTTATATAATCCGGGGGATAAAACCGAAGACATTATGAAAATGAACCGAAAAAGTCTGGGTGCTATTCGGGGAAAGGATATTGCCATGATCTTTCAGGACCCGATGACTACTTTTGATCCGCTGATCACCGTCGGGGAACAGATCCGGGAAACGATCCTGACCCATGAAAGTATCAGCAAACAGGAAGCGACGGAGCGGGTCTATAAGCTTCTGGATGAGGTGGGCATCTTCCCTCCGGAAAAGAGGTATAAACAATATCCTTTTGAATTTTCCGGCGGTATGCTCCAGAGAGCCTCCATTGCCATGGCCGTGGCTTGCCGACCGAAACTTCTGATCGCCGATGAAGCGACAACAGCCCTGGATGTGACGATGCAGGCACAGATTCTGGAATTATTAAAGAAATTAAAAGACGAATATCATATGAGTATTATCATTATTACCCATAATTTTGGCGTCATTGCCGAATTGTGCGACAGGGTTTCGGTCATGTATGCGGGGAAAATTGCGGAGACCGGCGATGTATCTGCCATTTTTCATCGGCCAAAGCACCCATATACAAAGGATCTGATCGACAGTATTCCAAGGGATGAAGCTACCGGAGAAAAACTGGTGACGATTCCGGGATTTCCGCCGCGGCTGGACCGGGAAATTGTCGGATGTCCATATGCACCGAGATGCCGCCGGGCTTTGCCGGAGTGTCAGACACGGGCTCCCGAGTTGACAGACTTTGGAAATGGTCATATGTGCAGCTGCCATTTGTATGATAAGGGAGGTGTGGAAAATGTCTGAAGAAGTATTGATCCGGGTTGATAATGTGCGTAAATATTTCAGCAAGGATTCCAAGCAGGTGAAGGCTCTGGATGGCATTTGTCTGGAAATTCCGAAAGGTTCCTTTGTCGGCGTGGTCGGGGAATCGGGTTGCGGAAAATCCACGCTGGGCCGCTGTATTATGCGGCTGATCGATGTCAGCGGCGGAAATATTTACTATGACGGAACAGATATTACGAAATTTGGTCCGAAACAGATGCGGGAATATCGTTCCAGGATGCAGATGGTTTTTCAGAATCCGTTTTCTTCATTTGATCCGAAACGGACCATTTGGGATTCGATCACAGAGGTGGGCCGCTTTTATAAAATGTCGGAGCAGGAGATCGATCAGAGGATTCAGGAGATGATTACCTGGATTAATCTGGATGAGAATGTACTTCACCGTCATCCGAATGAACTCTCCGGCGGTCAGCTTCAGCGTCTGGCCATTGCCCGGGCGATGCTGTTAAAACCGGAATTTATTATGGCCGATGAACCGGTTTCTGCCCTGGATGTTTCCGTGCAGGCTCAGATTTTAAATATATTTATGGATATCCGCAAGGACAGCAATCTGACCATGATGTTTATTTCTCATGATTTAACTGTGGTCCGCCATGTATGTGACAGGGTTGTTGTCATGTATTTGGGAACCGTAGTGGAAAAGGGAACGGCTGAGGAAATATTTTCTGATCCGACCCATCCATATACACAGGCGCTTTTATCTTCCAGGCCAAAGGATGACCCGGATAAGGAATCTGGCCGGATCATGCTTTCCGGTGATATTCCAAATGCGATGAATGTGCCTTCGGGATGCAGGTTCTGGCCGCGGTGCAGCCAATATAAAGAGGGCCTGTGTAACTGCAATTCACCGGAGGAAAAGTGCATTGGAGGAACGCATTATGTTTCATGTCTTCGCACAGAGAAACTAAACTACGCTAAAAACTCCTGAACGGGAGGAAAATATAAAGGAGAGAGGATACTATGAAAAGAAGTTTTTTAAAGGTAAGTGCCGCCGCTATGGCCGCAGCATTTGCACTGACAGCCTGTGGAAGCGGCTCATCAGGAACAACTCAGACAACAGCAGCCGCAGAATCCGGTTCTGAAGCAAGCAGTGAAAATGCGGCAGAAAGCACTTCCGGCGCAAAGGATACGCTGGTTGTTGCGTTACAGCAGGACATTGTTTCCTTCGACCCGGCCTTTGCCTATGACCATACAACGAATCAGGTTGTAGATCAGGTGTGTGAATCCTTGCTGCAGTTTACGGCTGACGGCGGATTGGAACCAATGCTGGCTTCGGATTGGGAGGCCGTGGATTCTACAACCTATGTTTATCAGATTCGGGATGACGTCAACTTTTCTGACGGCAATCCAATGACTATGGACGATGTGCTTTTCTCCGTACAGCGTCATATGGATGCGGACGTTGCATCAAATATGGCATGGTTTTATGATAATGTAGAATCCATCGAACAGACCGGAGACTGGGAAATGACTGTAAAACTGGCCCAGCCGGATGCGGCATGGCAGTATGCCTTCGCCACAACTGCCGGATGTATTATTGAAAAAGCTTATGCCGAAGAAAACGCCGATACATTCGGAGGCCCTGGCGTCGCTGTTGTTGCTACGGGTCCGTATGTCTATGATAATTGGGTAACAGGCAGTGAAATTACTTTAAAGAGTAATGAAAACTACTGGGATTCTTCCGTAACTCCACAGATTAAAAATATCGATTTCCAGATTATCAACGATGAAACAACCCTTGTTACAGCACTGAAAAATGAACAGGTTGACTTTGCGCTGGAACCGCCGACAGAAATGCTTCCTGAACTGGAAAGCGCCGGAAATCTTGCAATTTCCGATATCGGAAGCTGGTCCTGTCTCCACATGGCCATTAACTGCCAGAGCGAATATTTCTCTGATGTCAATGTACGTCTGGCCGTAGCTTATGCATTGGATAAAGACGGTTTGTACAACAGCATTTTAAGCGAAGACGGCGAAGAAGCGATCAACTCCATTCCTTTTGGAAGCGCTCTTTACGGCGCCGCATCCGATTCCTGGAGCAAATATGCAGAGACAGCCTTTGATCCGAAAGGGGATTTGGAAAAGGCCAAAGAATATATGGCAAAATCCAGCTATCCGGATGGATTTGACTGTGTGCTTTATGTAAAGAACAGCTCTGTTCGTTCTTCCTGTGCATTATATGTACAGTCCGCATTGAAGGAAATTGGTATCAATGTGGATGTTGAAGTGGTTGACGGTTCTGAAATGAGCAACTATCAGTTTGGTACAAGCCGTGACTACGATCTGTTGGTTGTCAACTGGGAGGCAGATTATCCGGATGCCGCTGCAAATATTTATCCATTATTCTATTCACAGAATGCCGGTGAAGGCGGTGCTAACGCATCCTGCTATTCCAACGCTGAGGTTGATGAACTTTTGCAGAAAGAAAATGCGTCTGTCGACCTGGAAGAACGTACCGAACTTTTACAGCAGACCCTGGATATCGTTGGCCAGGAATGCCCGATGATCACATTCTACTATGCAACAAACCGTGTCGTTATGAATCAGAATGTGGAATATACAATGAGCCCATCCTATATCTGGAACTTCTATATTAAAGATGTTGTTGTAAAATAAAAACAGGCGGAGAACCCGATGCGTTATGCGCATCGGGTAACTCTGTCTATAGAAATCGGGGGATAACTATGTCATTACATATGGATAAACTCGCATCAGAGCTTATACGTGATGATGCTGTCATCGCAGAAAGTCAGGCTTTTTGTGAGAGCTATAAAGAATTTTTAAATCATTCAAAGTGCGAGCGGGAAGTCGTTCGCAATGTCATTGAAATGGTGAAGGCGAAGGG
>CATZYB010000055.1 GCA_958426095.1 uncultured Lachnospiraceae bacterium | reverse complement strand
ATGGACAGATTATCGGCCATATTATTGATGCCATTGCCGTAGTGATCCAGGAAGAGGATGATCTGGAAATATACACAAGCGGCACAACGAATCTTTTGAAATATCCGGAACTGGGCGACCGGGAAAAGGCGAGCGAGCTGCTCTGTACGATGGAAGAAAAGAAGGCTTTGACTGAACTAATCGTTGACCAGCAGGATTCAGATACGGACAATAAGAACCCGATTCAGATATATATTGGTTCAGAATCTCCGGTGAGTACGATGAAAGATTGCAGCATTGTTACAGCGACCTACGAACTGGAAGAAGGCGTTCAGGGAACGATCGGTATTATCGGACCGAAACGGATGGATTATAAAAAAGTCGTTGGAAATCTCCAGACGATGATGAACCAGTTGGATGATATATTTAAGAAAAAGTAAGAGGTGATGTGAAGTGTCAGAACAGGAAAAAGAAATGAATGAAGAAATTCAGACAGAAGATATAGAAACAACTGCAGAAGAAGCCGCAGAAACAGAGAACGGTGCCGCACCGGATAACGAAGCAGAAGGCGGAGAATCCGAAGCAGAGGCTGGAAACGAGACCGAAGAAACTGCGGAAGATGAAGCGGATGAGCAAAAGGAAGAGAAGAAAAAGGCCTTCTTCCGTAAGGACAAAAAAGAAAAAAAAGATGAAAAAAGTGCCGAATTAAACGACAGGCTGATTCGTCAGATGGCTGAATTCGATAACTTCCGTAAACGTACGGAAAAAGAAAAACAGCAGATGTATGGCATTGGCGCTGCAGATGTGATTGAAAAGCTGCTCCCGGTAGTTGATAATTTTGAGCGGGGCCTTGCGGCGATGACCGAAGAAGAAAAGAATACATCCTTTGCTCAGGGAATTGAGCTTGTGTATAAACAGTTGATGACAACCCTTGAAGGCCTGGGCGTTACGGTGATCGAAGCTGTCGGCGCGGAATTCAATCCGGATTTCCACAATGCGGTCATGCAGGCGCCGAGCGAAGAATATGACTCCGGCATTGTGATCCAGGAGTTACAGCGGGGTTATTTATATAAAGATAAAGTGGTCCGTCACAGCATGGTGATGGTTGCTGAATAAAAGTGTTAATTAACAAAAATTTAGATATTAGCAGATAATTAGGAGGAAACGATTATGAGTAAAATTATTGGTATTGACTTAGGAACAACAAATTCATGCGTAGCTGTTATGGAAGGCGGAAAGCCAGTGGTTATCGCAAATACAGAAGGTGCAAGAACAACACCATCTGTAGTAGCTTTTACAAAAAATGGCGAGCGTCTCGTCGGTGAACCGGCAAAACGTCAGGCTGTAACTAATGCAGATAAGACAATTGCTTCTATTAAGAGACATATGGGTTCTGATTACAGAGTATCGATCGATGATAAGAAATATTCTCCACAGGAAATTTCCGCAATGATCCTTCAGAAACTGAAAGCAGATGCAGAAAGCTATCTTGGTGAAAAGGTAAACGAAGCAGTTATTACTGTACCGGCTTACTTCAATGATGCTCAGAGACAGGCTACAAAAGATGCCGGTAAGATTGCAGGTCTTGATGTAAAACGTATCATCAACGAGCCTACAGCAGCCGCATTGGCTTACGGCCTTGATAATGAAAATGAACAGAAGATCATGGTTTATGACTTGGGCGGCGGTACATTCGATGTTTCCGTTATCGAAATCGGCGACGGCGTTATCGAAGTATTGGCAACCTCCGGCGATAACCATCTGGGCGGCGATGACTTTGATAATAAGCTGACTCAGTATATGATCGATGAATTCAAACGTACCGAAGGCGTTGACCTTTCCGGTGATAAGATGGCTATGCAGCGTTTGAAAGAAGCTGCTGAAAAAGCGAAGAAAGAGCTTTCCAGCGCAGCAAATACAAACATTAACCTGCCTTTCATCACAGCAACTGCAGAGGGCGCAAAACATTTTGAAATGAATCTGACCCGTGCAAAATTCGATGAATTGACAGCAGATTTAGTTGAAAGAACAATCATTCCGGTTCAGAATGCACTGAGAGATGCAGGCATTACAGCTTCCGAACTGAGCAAGGTACTTCTGGTTGGCGGTTCCACACGTATCCCGGCTGTACAGGATAAAGTTAAACAGCTGACAGGCAAAGAGCCAAGCAAGAACCTGAATCCGGATGAATGTGTTGCTATCGGCGCTTCCATCCAGGGCGGTAAACTGGCCGGCGATGCTGGTGCAGGAGATATCCTTCTTCTGGATGTTACACCGCTGACATTGTCCATCGAAACAATGGGCGGAATCGCAACACACCTGATTGAAAGAAATACAACCATTCCTACAAAGAAGAGCCAGATCTTCTCTACAGCAGCAGATAATCAGACAGCCGTAGATATCAACGTTGTACAGGGTGAGCGTCAGTTCGCTAAAGATAATAAGAGTCTTGGACGTTTCCAGTTAGACGGAATCGCACCGGCTCCGCGTGGAATCCCTCAGATTGAAGTTACTTTCGATATCGATGCCAACGGTATTGTTAATGTATCCGCCAAGGATTTAGGAACAGGCAAAGAACAGCACATCACGATTACAGCCGGTTCTAATATGTCTGATGCTGAGATCGATAAAGCTGTTAAAGAAGCCGCTGAGTTCGAAGCCCAGGATAAGAAACGTAAAGAGGGCATCGAAGCAAGAAACGACGCGGACGCTATGGTATTCCAGACAGAAAAGGCTTTGAAAGAAGTTGGAGATAAAGTCAGCGCAGATGACAAAGCAAAGGTTCAGGCTGAAATCGATAACATGAAAGCCCTTCTTGATAGAACAAATATTGACAACATGTCCGATGCGGATGTGGATGAAATCAAAGCTGCCAAAGAAAAATTGATGGAATCTGCACAGGGCGTATTTACAAAGATGTATGAAGCAGCCGGCGCAGCCGCAGGACAGAATGCTGGACCAAACCCTTCTCAGGGTACTAATGGCAGCTATCAGGCCGATGATGTAGTTGACGCAGACTACAAAGAAGTGTAATATAAACAGAGTTGGTATAACCAAAGATAGATAAAGAGGCTGTTTCGGCACCGGCATTTAGGCTGGTGCCGGGGCGTCCTCTTTCGCTACGTTATAAAAGAAGGTGATTGGATATGGCAGAGACGAAGAGAGATTACTATGAGGTTCTGGGTGTGTCAAAGTCGGCTACAGATGACGAGTTAAAGAAAGCCTATCGTAAACTGGCAAAGAAGTACCATCCGGATATAAACCCTGGAGATAAAGAAGCAGAAGCAAAATTTAAAGAGGCATCCGAAGCCTATGCGGTATTGAGTGATGCAGAAAAAAGACGTCAGTACGACCAGTTCGGTCACGCGGCCTTTGAACAGGGCGGCGGCGCCGGTGGATTTGGCGGATTTGATTTCAATGCAGCGGATATGGGCGATATTTTCGGCGATATTTTCGGCGATTTCTTCGGCGGCGGACGCAGCAGCCGGGGCGGCGCTTACAATGGACCGATGCAGGGCGCCAATGTAAGAATTAACGTTCGGATATCCTTTATGGAAGCCGTATTCGGCGTGGATAAGAAATTTGAGATGAACTTAAAGGACGAATGTCCGCATTGTCATGGAACCGGTGCAAAACCGGGAACTCAGCCGCAGACCTGCAGTAAGTGCGGCGGTAAGGGACAGGTTGTCTATACACAGCAGTCTCTGTTTGGCATGGTCCGTAATGTTCAGACCTGTCCGGACTGTCACGGAAGCGGTAAAATCATTAAAGATAAATGTCCGGATTGTGGCGGCACCGGTTATATCAAGAGTAAGAAAACGATTGAAGTGTCTATTCCGGCCGGTATCGATAATGGACAGAGCGTGCGTATCCGCGGCAAAGGGGAGCCTGGGACCAATGGCGGCGCCCGCGGCGATCTGCTCGTGAATGTCAGTGTGGACCGTCATCCGATCTTCCGTCGTCAGGAATATGATATTTACTCTACTATGCCGATTTCCTTTGTTCAGGCAGCGTTGGGCGGCGAGATCACTATTAAGACGGTGGATGGTGATGTGACCCAGACAATTAAAGCGGGAACTCAGACAGATACACGAATCCGTCTGAAAGGAAAAGGCGTTCCGACGATTCGGAATAAAAACATCCGTGGCGATCATTACGTGACTCTGGTCGTACAGGTTCCGGAAAAATTGAATAATGAGCAGAAAGAGCTGCTCCGAAAGTTTGATGATTCTTTAAAAGGAATCCGCCCACAGGAAGATAAATCGGAAAAAGCCGAGGAGCCGAAGGGCAAAGAAGGCAAAAAGAAAAAGAGCTTTATGGACAAAGTCAAAGAGGCCTTTGACGACCTGGATGAATAATATGAGGATTGAATATGAAATGGAATAAATATCGCTTGGCGACCACCACAGAGGCGGTGGATTTGATCAGTTATACATTGGCAGAAATGGGTATTGAAGGTATCGAAATCGAAGATAAGGTACCGCTTTCAGAAGAAGATAAAAAACGGATGTTCATTGATCTGCTCCCGGATTTGGAAGAAGATGACGGTAAAGCCTATGTTTCTTTTTATATTGAGCCGGAAAAAGATCATGAATCCACTTTGGAAGAGGTATTGGCTGCAGTCAAAGAACTGGCAGATTTTGTGGATATCGGAGAGGCGACCATTGAAAAATCCCAGACAGAAGATATCGATTGGATGAATAACTGGAAAAAATACTGGAAACCTTTTAAGGTAGATGAACATATTATTATCAAACCAACCTGGGAAACGGTGGAAGATGTTCCGGAAGACACGCTGGTCGTGGAACTTGATCCGGGAACAGCTTTTGGAACGGGAACTCATCATACAACCCGTTTGTGTATTACCCAGTTGAAGAAATACATGCAGCCGGGTCAGGAAGTTTTGGATGTGGGCTGCGGCAGCGGTATTTTGTCGATCATAGCGCTGCTTCTTGGAGCGAAAGAGGCGTCAGCTACGGATGTAGATATCCATGCAGTGGAAGCTGCCATTGAAAATGCCCGTGTGAACGGTATTGAAAGCGATATTTATACTGTGCTTACCGGAGATGTTATTTCCGATGCAGATTTCCGTCATAAAGTGGGCGAACATAAATTTGATATGGTACTGGCAAATATTTTTGCTGAAATCATCATTCCGCTAAGCGGAGTTGTAAAAGAAATGATGAAACCGGGAGCGCTTTTCATAACCTCCGGCATCATTGATGAACGGGAAGAAGACGTAAGGAAAGCCCTGACAGAAAATGGATTTGAGATTATGGAAGTGACTCACTCCGGCGGCTGGGTATCTTTTACGGCAAAGGCTTAGGATTGGAGAAAATCAAATGCCGAGATTTTTTGTAGATCAGTCAAAGATACAGGAAGACTGTATTGTGATTCAGGGGAATGATGTCAATCATATAAGAAATGTCCTCCGGATGCGTCCGGGGGACGAATTGTCATTAAGCGATGGCCGGGGGACCGACTATTTTTGCCGGATTTTGTCAATAGAGCGGGATGAAATTCGTCTATCTATTGAAAATTCTTGGAATTCTTATGTAGAGCTTCCGGTGAAGCTCTATCTGTTTCAGGGGCTTCCGAAGGCAGATAAGATGGAACTCATTATCCAGAAAGCGGTGGAACTTGGGGTATATGAGATTATTCCGGTGCGGACGAACCGGGTCATCGTGAAGTTGGATGAGAAAAAAGAAACGAAGAAAATTGCCCGGTGGCAGCAGATTGCCGAGGGCGGAGCGAAACAGTCCGGACGGGGGATCATTCCGGAAGTGAAACCAGTGATGTCTTTTTCAGAGGCGCTGGCTTATGCAAAAAATCTGGAAGGGGTTCTGATTCCTTATGAAAAAGCAGAAGGCATTGAAAAGACCCGTGAAATCATTGCCGGGTTGAAGGGAAGAAAATCCATAGGGATTTTTATTGGACCGGAAGGCGGTTTTGACGAGACAGAAGTGGAAGCAGCCATGGCGGCCAACGTACTGCCAGTGACTCTTGGAAAACGTATTTTGAGGACAGAAACGGCCGGATTGGCGATGCTGTCCATATTGATGTTTGAATTTGAAGAGGAATAGTATGGAGATCAATTTGGGCCACAGTGCCGTTACAAAAGAAATATATCTGGATAATGCTGCAACGACGAGAGTTTATCCTTCTGTGTGTAAAAAGATGGTTGAAGTTATGTCAAAGGACTATGGCAATCCTTCTTCTCTGCATATGAAAGGGTTTACTGCCGAGCAATATATAAAGGAAGCAAGAAAAACGATAGCGTCCGTTTTAAAAGTAGATGAAAAAGAAATCGTATTTACTTCCGGCGGCACTGAGTCCAATAATATGGCGATCATCGGGGCGGCAATGGCAAATCAGCGGCGGGGAAAGCATCTGATCACCACGTCTATCGAGCATGCTTCGGTGTACAACCCCTTTATATGGCTGGAAGACCAGGGTTTTGAGGTGACTTATCTTCCGGTGGATCATCATGGCATTGTTTCTCTGGATGCCCTGGAAAAGGCGCTCAGGGATGATACGATCCTTGTGTCCGTTATGGCTGTCAATAATGAAATCGGTACGATCCAGCCGCTGGATGACATTGGAGCCATTATTAAGAAAAAAAGCCCGGAAATTCTTTTTCATGTGGACGCCATTCAGGGTTTTGGAAAAATCGAAATATATCCGTCAAAACTTCGGATCGATCTGATGTCTGTAAGCGGACATAAATTACACGGTCCGAAGGGGATCGGGTTCTTATATATTAAAAATAAAGTGAAAGTTCGGCCGCTGATCTTAGGCGGCGGCCAGCAGAAGGATATGCGTTCCGGAACAGAGAACGTTCCGGGAATCGCAGGTCTTGGCGAAGCGGTGCATCAGGTTTTTAAAGATTTTTCTGAAAAGCAGGAAAAACTATATGCTCTCAGGGAACAGTTTGTCAGTCGGCTGGAACAGATGGAAGGCGTTCGGGTGAACGGCTTTGACCATCGGGTTTCCGAAAGAAATCTGCATCAGGGACCGGCGCCTCATGTGGTGAGTGTGAGTTTTGAAAATATTCGTGCTGAAGTACTTCTCCATGCATTGGAAGAAAGGGGAATCTACGTATCTTCCGGTTCAGCCTGCTCATCCAATCATCCGGCCATCAGCGGTACGTTAAAGGCCATTGGTGTAGAAAAAAAATATTTGGACGCGACAATCCGGTTCAGTCTGTGTTATGATACTACGGAGGAAGAATTACAGACCTGCTGCGAAGTGCTGGAAGCTTTGCTGCCAATGCTGCGCAGGTTCACGCGGGGAGGAAAAAGATAATGTTTAAAGCCTTTTTAATAAAATATGGTGAAATTGGTATTAAGGGTAAGAACCGTTACCTTTTTGAGGATGCTCTGATCAAACAGATTAAATACGCTTTGAAGGATGCGGCGGCTTTTGATGTGACAAAACAGCAGGGACGTATTTATGTCCACATGCTTGGTGACTATGATTATGATGAAGTGGTGACGGCCCTGACACGGGTATTCGGTATTGTGGCTATTTGTCCGGTGGTGATTTGCGACGACCCGTCTTGGGATAATTTAACAAAAGTGGTGGGAGATTACATAGATGAGGCCTATGAGGACAAGCATTTTACCTTCAAAGTGGATTCCAGACGTGCTGACAAACGGTATCCGAAAAAATCCATGGAGATTAATGCGGATATCGGCGAATATCTTTTAGACCGTTTCCCTGAGATGTCGGTCGATGTGCATAAACCGGATGTGATGCTGAATATTGAAATCCGTGAAAAGACTTATATTTACTCAAAGAGCATCAAAGGACCGGGAGGCATGCCGGTGGGAACAAATGGAAAAGCCATGCTGCTTTTATCCGGCGGTATCGACAGCCCTGTGGCCGGATATATGATCGCTAAACGGGGCGTGACCATAGATGCGACTTATTTCCATGCGCCTCCTTACACCAGTGAACGGGCAAAACAGAAGGTTGTTGATCTGGCCCGTATCGTGGCCCGGTATGCGGGACCGATTCGACTGAATATTATTAACTTTACAGATATCCAGTTGGCAATTTATGAGAAATGCCCGCATGATGAACTGACGATCATCATGCGCCGTTACATGATGCGGATTGCGGAGCAGATTGCCAGGGAAGACGGTGCGCTTGGCCTGATCACCGGTGAGAGTATCGGACAGGTGGCCAGTCAGACACTTCAGAGTCTGGCAGCCACCAACGCAGTATGTACGATGCCTGTATTTCGTCCGGTGATCGGATTTGATAAAAATGATATCGTTGAGATATCTGAGCAGATCGGTGCCTTTGAGACATCGATTCAGCCTTATGAGGATTGCTGTACGATTTTTGTCGCAAAACATCCGGTAACAAAGCCGAATATCCGGGTGATCGAGCGTTCCGAACACCATCTGGCAGATATTATCGATGATATGATCAAAGAGGCTGTCAGCAGCCGTGAAGTGGTTCTTTGTGAATCGGATATTTAAAAAGAAAAAAGGGGCTGCGCATTTCTGGTATTCACCAGTCTGCGCCTGCCCCTCATAGTTTATTATCTATTGAACAAGGAATGGCTTTAAGCTTTCCATAATTTCGGCGTCATCATCATTGTAAATGGTTAGATTAATCGGTTTGGATAAATCCAGACTAAATATCCCCATAATAGATTTGGCGTCAATCACAAACCGACCGGACACAAGGTCAAATTCAGTATTAAATGTGTTAACGGAATGTACAAATGCCTTTACTTTATCAATGGAATTAAGATTAATTTGAACTGTGTGCATTGGAAAAACCTCCCTGTAATACAATGCTGGCTGTTATTTTTTATAGTTCTATATTACAATTTTTAAAGCAAAAAGTCAATGCAATTTAGCAAATTAATCAAAAGTTAACCGATATAAAACATTAAATTTAAAAAATGACGAAAAAGAAAGAAAAATATTCTGAATTGTCTGAAAATGATAAAATTGGAGGAAACAGGATGAAAAGTGTCGCTTTCTGTACGCTTGGATGCAAAGTAAATCAATATGAAACAGATGCCATGGAGGAGATTTTTCAGAAGGGCGGTTACGAAATCCGGGATTTTCATGAAAAAGCGGATGTTTATGTGATCAATACATGTACGGTAACGAATATGGCGGACAGAAAATCCAGACAGATGCTGCATCGGGCCAGAAAGAAAAATCCGGAGGCAATCATTGTAGCCGCCGGATGTTATGTTCAGGCGGCAAAAGAGGCGGCAGAGGCGGATGAAGCCATCGATCTGATCGTTGGAAATAACTGTAAGGGACAGATCTTATCATTGGTGGAAAATTTTGCTGCGGAGCGGGAAGCCGAAGAACAGAAAACTGACGGGGACAAAACCAGGATGAAACCTCAGGCGATTTCACCGAACTGGCTGGACATTGATCAAAACTGTGATTACGAGTCTTTATCGATCACTAAGGTTTCTGAACATACCCGGGCTTATATTAAGATTCAGGATGGGTGCAATCAGTTCTGCTCTTATTGTATTATTCCTTACGCCCGGGGAAGAGTACGGAGCCGCAGGCCGGAGGAAATTCTTTCAGAGGTATCGGTTTTGGCTGCTTCCGGATATAAAGAAATCGTTCTGACCGGCATCCATATTTCTTCCTATGGAAGAGATTTTGAACCCAGGGAAGATCTGATCTCTCTGGTGGAAAAATTGGCCGTTGTTGAAGGCGTTGAGCGGATCCGTTTTGGCTCTCTTGAGCCGGGAATTGTTACGGAAGACTTTGTCAGGAGACTGGCAGAGATTCCGCAGATCTGTCCCCATTTTCATTTATCGCTGCAGAGTGGTTGTGAGGCAACTTTAATGCGGATGAACCGCCATTATACGCCGAAGGATTATGAGGCACGGTGTGATTTGCTGAGAAAATATTTTGACCGGCCGGCCTTTACGACGGATGTCATTGTCGGATTTCCGGGGGAGACGGAAGAAGAATTTGCAGAGACGGAAAAATTTCTTGAACGGATTCATTTTGCGGAGATGCACATATTCAAATATTCTCCGAGGAAGGGCACGCGGGCGGCGGTAATGCCGGATCAGGTCGATGAGCGGATTAAATCGGCGCGCAGTACGCGGCTTCTTAAGCTGGCTGAAAAAATGTCGGAGGATTATCGAAGAAACTGTCAGGATAAGATATTGGAGGTCCTTGCAGAGGAAGCCATTACTGCAGACGGTGAAACGATCTGGACAGGTCACAGCCGGGAGTATATAAAGTGTGGAATAAAATCTGACAAAATCCGGTCGAAGGATATCCTACGCTGTCGGATGAGTGGAACAAAGAATGAAGATTTTGTGTTTTGTGAAATAATTGATTGAATTATTTTATGATTTATATTAATATAGTGAGTAAGTGTAAGGGATAAATGTAGTTTAAGGAAGTGATTTTATGGAAAACATGGCAAATACACAGTATTTTAAAGTGAGTAATAATGCTGAGATTACTGTAAAGGATATTCTGGAGGCTGTTTATATTGCTCTGACGGAAAAGGGATATAATCCGGTCAGCCAGATCGTGGGTTACATTATGTCCGGTGACCCGACCTATGTGACAAGCTATAAAAATGCCCGTTACCTGATCATGAAGGTGGAGAGGGACGAGCTGTTGGAAGAACTGCTGAAAAGTTATATTGATGTGAATCTCAAATAAAGTCATGCGTATATTAGGATTGGATTATGGTTCGAAGACCGTAGGTGTAGCTGTGAGCGATGGATTGGGCTGGACAGCTCAGGGGTTGGAAACAATTACCAGAAAAGATGAGAATAAATTGCGGAAAACACTGGCCAGGATTGAAGAACTTGTAAAGATTTACAACGTAGAAAGGATTGTTCTTGGATTTCCGAAGCATATGAATAACGATGAGGGAGAGCGCTGTGCGAAAACGAAGTCTTTTAAAGAGATGCTGGAACGACGGACAGGCCTGCCCGTCGTTTTGCAGGATGAACGGATGAGTACCATTTCGGCAGAGCGGATTCTCATGGAAGGCGGTGTCCGCAGAGAAAATCGCAAAGATTATGTGGATAAGATGGCGGCCGCATTTATTTTGCAGACTTATATGGACCGGATGAACCATGAACAAAAAATAGGTGATTTAAGTGGCAGAGAAACCTGAAAAGATTATTTTTTATACGGATACGGATGAAGTAGAATTTTACGTCATTGAGCAGACACGTATTAATGACGTTAATTATATATTAGTGGCGGATTCAATGGACGACGAAGCGGAAGCTTTGATTTTAAAAGAAACTGTGAACGAAGAAGATGCTGAGGATGTGATTTACAGCGAGATAGAGGACGATGCTGAGCTGGAAGCCATATCCCGGGTATTTTCAGAGATTTTGGATGATATTGATATTGAAATGTGAACGGACAAATTCTAGGAAACGGTCAGATAACGATAGGCTTTATTAAGCGTATCGTATTTGTCGTGAGTATCTATCATCCTCTTTGTATGATATCGGAGGTTTAAATATTGAAAACAAAAGTAGTAAAGAAAGAAAACGAAGGCGTAAAGGTCATTCCGTTGGGGGGATTGGAAAGTATCGGAATGAATATTACGGCTTTCGAGTATGGTGACAGTATTATTGTGGTGGACTGCGGTCTTTCATTCCCGGCGGACGATATGCTGGGAATCGATCTGGTCATCCCGGACGTCACTTATCTCGAAAATAATATCGAAAAAGTTAAAGGATTTGTCATTACCCATGGCCATGAGGACCATATCGGGGCATTGCCTTACGTACTTAGAAAGGTGAATGTACCGGTTTACGCGACAAAACTGACGATGGGAATTATCGAGCATAAATTAAAAGAACATGGTCTGCTGAAATCGACCCGCCGTAAAGTGATCAAACATGGTCAGTCCATTAATCTGGGATGCTTTCGGATCGAATTTATAAAAACAAATCACAGTATTGCCGATGCGACAGCTCTGGCCATTTACACGCCGGAAGGTATTATCGTCCATACCGGTGATTTTAAAATTGATTACACGCCGGTATTTGGCGAAAGTATTGACCTTCAGCGTTTTGCTGAACTCGGCAAAAAAGGCGTGCTTGCTGTTATGATGGACAGTACCAATGCAGAGCGGCCGGGATTTACAAATTCGGAACGGACGGTTGGTCAGTCCATTGACCATATTTTTGATGAACACCGAAGCGGACGTATTATTGTAGCTACCTTTGCGTCCAATGTGGACCGTGTGCAGCAGATCATCAATTCGGCCTATAAATTTGGACGGAAGGTTATCGTGGAAGGCCGGAGTATGGTCAATATTATTTCCATTGCGTCGGAGCTTGGCTATATCCAGATTCCAAATGAAACCTTGATCGACATCGACCATATGCGTAATTATCCGGACGATCAGCTTGTACTCATCACGACAGGAAGCCAGGGAGAGACGATGGCGGCCCTTTCCCGTATGGCAAATAATACTCACCGCCGGGTATCCATTAAACCGGGGGATACGATTGTCTTTAGTTCCAGCCCGATTCCGGGAAATGAAAAGGCCGTATCCAATATTATCAATGAATTGTTCCGTAAGGGCGCGGAAGTCATTTTCCAGGATACTCATGTTTCCGGACATGCCTGTGCGGAGGAGATTAAGCTTATTTATGCTCTGACCCATCCAAAATTTGCCATTCCGGTGCATGGAGAGTATCGTCATTTGAAAGCTCATGCCAAACTGGCTGAAAAGATGGGCATTCCGAAGGATCATATTTTAATTCTTTCTTCAGGAAATGTACTTGAATTAAAGGATGAGAAGGCAAAGGTCATCGGGCAGGTGCCTCACGGCGGCATCATGGTCGATGGACTTGGTGTCGGTGATGTGGGAAATATTGTATTGCGTGACCGTCAGATGTTGTCTCAAAATGGACTCCTTATTGTTGTACTCACACTTTCACGGTATGACAATCGGCTTCTGGCCGGACCGGATATTGTATCCAGAGGTTTTGTCTATGTCCGTGAATCGGAGATGCTCATGGAAGATGCGCGCAAGGTGGTCGATGCGGCTGTGCAGAAATGTCTGGACGGGCGGATCAGCGACTGGAGCAAGATCAAGAGTGTAATCCGGGATACGTTGAGCGATTATGTATGGAAACAGACAAAGAGAAATCCAATGATCCTTCCGATCATTATGGAAGTGGATGTTTAAATGTATGTGAAGGAAGGCCTGGCATAAGGTGAAAAATGTTGAGTATCAGACCCGGCAGCTTATTCGGGAA
>CATZYB010000054.1 GCA_958426095.1 uncultured Lachnospiraceae bacterium | reverse complement strand
CTCATCGCTCCCGTTCTTTTCCATCATTTTTTTATTTATTTTCAACTCCCCCCTTATTTTTGAAATGGGGAGCCTTGCACATTAAAAAAAAGCGGCTCCCCAACTGTAAACACCAGTTGAAAAACCGCTCTGAATATAGGCAAGCCAACACTATAGCAATTTATGCAATTTTCTTAGACAGATCCATCAATTCCTCACGGAAAAGGAACTCATCCATAAATTTTAAGTCTTTGGAGATCAAAGGTTTGAAATCCATGTGGGCCAGCACATCTTTTTCAAGATCTACGCCCGGAGCTATTTCAATAAGCATTAAACCGTCTTTTGTCAGCTTAAATACGGCGCGCTCTGTAATATAAAGGACCTCTTTATTCAGGCGTTTCGCATAATTGCCGCTGAAAGTAATCTGTTCTACATGATTCAAAAACTTGCGGCTCTTACCTTCCTGAAGGATATGGAGCTGACCGTTTTCGACAGCCACATCCAGACCGCCCGCCGTAAAGGTTCCGCAGAAAACAACTCTTTTTGCATTCTGTGTAATATTGATGAATCCGCCGCAGCCCGCAATCTTCGGACCAAACTTGCTGACATTGATATTTCCATCTTCATCACACTGGGCCAGACCAAGAAAAGCCATGTCCAGGCCGCCGCCGTCATAGAAATCGAACTGATACGGCTGATCCAGAATACACTCCGGATTCGCTACAGCGCCAAAGCTCTTTCCGCCGGCCGGAACGCCGCCGATTGGTCCGGATTCTACCGTCAGCTTCAGTCCCTTAACGCCTTCTTCATTGGCCACACTGGCAATACCTTCCGGAATGCCAATACCCAAATTAATAACAGCGTGACTCTGCAGCTCGAGGGCCGCACGACGGCTGATGATCTTCCGTACGCTCAATTCCATCGGTTTCAGGCTATCCACAGGAACCCGGATATCTCCGCAGTAAGCCGGATTAAAATATTCGCCAAATGTCTGCATATGATTTTCCGGTTCCGAAATAACAATAGCATCCACATAAATACCAGGAATCTTCACAAGTCTAGGGTCAATGCTGCCCGATTCCACAACACTCTCTACCTGAAGAATAACTTTGCCGCCCGAAGCTTTGACTGCCTGAGCAATGGAAAGACTCTCCAAAGTCACCGCTTCTTTCCTCATACAGGCATTCCCGTCCGGGTCACAATAGGTGGCCCGGATAAATGCCACGTCAATAGGGAAAGATTTATAATAGAGGAATTTATCTCCGTCAAGTTCAATCAGTTTTACAATATCTTCCGTTGTCTTTGAATTAATCTTTCCACCGTCCAGGCGCGGGTCTACAAAGGTTTCTAATCCTACATGAGTAATGGTACCCGGCTTTCCTGCCGCAATATCTCTGAAAAGATGAGTAATAACTCCCTGCGGCAGGTTGTAAGCCTCCACTTTGTTTTCCACCGCAAGCTTCTGAAGCTTCGGCGTAAGCCCCCAATGGCCCCCAATAATCTTTTTCAACATGCCTTCATGGCCAAGATGATTCAGTCCCTTATCTTTTCCATCACCCTGTCCGGCTGCATATACCAACGTTAAATCTCTCGGACATCCTGTCGCCAGGAAACGCTTTTCCAATGCTACGGTTAATTCTTCCGGATGATTACATCCGACAAAACCGCCAACTGCAATCGTGTCTCCGCCCTTTACTAACATCGATGCTTCTTTTGCGCTCATAATCTTTCCCATAATAAATACCTCCCATGCTATTGTTCTTTTCCCTCGAATTCTTAACCTGACTCTATTGTACTAAAATTAATACAATTTGTACAATATTGTTTATTCATTGAACAATAACCGGAAGGTATCAATCATTGTATATGTAAGCGCCTCTGAAACAGCAGCTTAACATGGTCGGCAGCAACAGCCGCACATTATATTTAACGCTAAAATCTGACAACATATATTATCTATGGACATATACTGACGGCCATATCCGCCGGCCATATCCCCATACCACTGGCGGCCAGACTGGAGCTGCTGCCAGAGCATCTGATACTGGGCGTTGTTCGGCTCCATTTCCACGGCCTGACGGGCCATATCCTGGGCACGGATGTTATTTCCAAGCCCCGCATTGGCAATCGCCGAAAAATAATACCACTGAGCATTACGGTTCTGAATACCCTCCAGAACATTTAATGCCTCCGTGAAACGTCGGCTATTAATAAAGTTCGCCACAGCCTGCATCTCCACCGTATCCGAATCTCCTCCGGCTGTCTGGTTATTATTTTGATAACCATAGGTTCTGGTTCCCTGCTCCCTTTCCTTCATAATCTGAGTATAGGCCTGCTGAATCTGCTTAAATTTTTCCTCAGCAGCTTTCTCGCCCGGCTTGCCCACATTGGCATCCGGATGATACTTCCGGCTCAGCGTCCGATAGGCTTTTTTAATCTCTTCATCCGTTGCTGATGGTGAAACGCCTAATATATCATAAGGATTCATCCCGAACTTCCTCCGTTTTACTTTTATCATTTCTGATCTTCATGTATTTACTCCATACTCCAGCATACAGTATATTCCGCAAAATTTCAACATCGAAGCTCAACGGCAGCTTCTCAAAACTCCTTGCACAGTCCGCCATCATCAGATCCAGCATGGAAAATATCTTCTCTTCAAAATCCGGCTGAGACCTGTAGGATGTCAGCGGATTGAACCGATGTTTCCTGATATCCTTATCCAAATCTTCATAAGCATCCATCAGGTAAATAAATTTCCCCAAATAAAAGCCTACTTTTTTGAGCATTCCGGACCAGATATCGTCTTTCCAGTTCATGACCTCTCCGAGCATGGTCCCGGTCAATCCAGCCAGTACATCCAAATCTTTCACGCCGGCCCGTTCCGCAGCCTCCAGCCGATAGACATAATTTTTCACAGCCCGAAACTGTCTTGGATAAATCCTCGAAAGTTTCTTCACCTTTCTCCGAAGCAAAAGCATCTGTGCGAGGGCCTTCGGCTTCCGGTCATCCATCCAATGATCCCTGGCCAGATAATAACTCAGCACCAATGTCATATCCGCCGCATAGTCCAAACAGGGATTTTCATAAATCTTCAATTTCCGCGTCGGATGAAGTTTGCATCGGTAAACCCGTTCCCTGCTGATTTCCTCATCCTCGTAAAGGGACATATGAAGCAGGGCCATAAAAGTCATATCATTATTCAGGCATAATTGACCAAAGGGGCCATATTTGTGCTTCAATGTCTGACATAAACCACAATATACCCCTCTGTATTCCCGATAATCTTTAATTTTTAATTCCGGTTCATTGATCATCACATATCCAAACATAGAAACCGCCTAACTCCGTTTAATAAAATCATTTCCGCATTTCGGACAATGAATGCTGATCTTTCCTTTGCCCCGGGGAACCCGGACTTTCTGCCTGCATTGCGGACATCTGAAAATACGATAACCTTTATTCCGTTCCACAGACTGTTTTTTGCCGGTAAACCAGCCGGTCAGGCGATAATAATGACGTAAAAAAGCCTGGTTTTCCGCATAACGTCTCGGAATGTCTTTGGAAAGCATCCGAAAATAAATGTAACCGATCAGTACAAGCCCGGCCCAATAAAACACAGATATTTTCAAAAATATCCCCAAAGCAACCAGAATCAATGAACAGACAGACAACACCTGACTCATCCTGTCAATACCATAGCGTCCCATCATAAAACGCTGCAACTTATTACGCATTACACATCGTCCTTCCATTTATACAATGATATTACTATACCCTTTGCTCCACCGGAATTCAATTAAACTTTACTGGATTTTTCCTAAAATATTTCTAAAATTTCTGGATTGGGTCCGAATCATCATCCGGAATTTTTTCAATGTTTTTGATGACAATATAATAACCCTGTTTATCATTGATCTCCACATAAACCCGGTCGCCGACTTTATGTCTGAATATGGCCTTGCCAATCGGTGATTCTGTACTGATCCGGCCTTCCAGAGAATTTCCACGGATCGTTGTTACCAATTTAAACCGTTCTGTTTCATCATCATCCTCAAAATAAACATCCACCAGAGTGTTTAATCCGACTTCGTCATCCCCGGATTCATCGGTGACGATTTTCGCAGTTTTTATCATTCTTTCCAAATACCGGATCCGGCTTTCATTCTGATTTTTTTCCTTTTTTGCCGCATGGTACTCAAAATTTTCACTCAGATCCCCATGGGAACGGGCCTCTTTCACCGCTTCCAGGGCATTTTTGCGTACAACCAGTTTCCGATACTCGATTTCTTCTTCCATCTTTTTGATATCATTTTCTGTCAATTCATTATACATCCATCTTCACCTGTCCTAATATTCTTAACAAATCGTCCACATCCTCTTCCCGGGTAGCCCAGCTTGTAGCAAACCGCACGACCGTCCGCCCATCCGCCAGTTTCTCCCAGAAACTATAGGACACCTTTTTATCCAAAGCTGTCATCTGCATGTCATCGAGAATAACAAACTGCTGATTAGTCACTGTATCCAGATAAAATGTATATCCTTTTTCCAGAAGTCCCCGCTTAAGCTTCATCGCCATATCGATGGCATGACGACTGATTTTAAAATAAAGACCATCTGTAAACAGCGTATCAAACTGAATTCCAAGAATACGGCCCTTCGCCAGGAGAGCCCCATGCTGTTTAATGCTTGTAAAGAAATGAGGGATCGCTCCCGGTTTTGTCAGGACCACCGCTTCACCAAAAAGCGCTCCGACCTTTGTTCCGCCAACATAAAATACATCGCAATTTGCAGCAATATCTTTGAACGTAACATCCGTATCATCCGCCATTAAACCGTATCCCAGACGGGCTCCGTCCAGGAACAACGGCATATGGTATTCACCGCATATGTCATGCAGCCGTTCCAGTTCATTCTTTGTATATAACGTACCATATTCCGTCGGATGGGAAATATAGACCATCCCCGGCCAGACCATATGCTCATGGTTCGAGTCACCATAATAAGTTTCCATATAGGCTTTTAACGCTTCCGGCAAAAGTTTCCCCTGCTCCCCGGGAACCGTCAGCACCTTATGGCCTGTCGCTTCCACAGCGCCGGCCTCATGAACACTGATATGCCCCGTATCGGCAGCCACAACACCTTCATAGGATTTCAGCACTGATCCGATGACTGTTGAATTGACCTGAGTACCTCCAACCATAAAATATACTTCGCCCTTTGGGCAGCCGCAGGCCTCAAGAATCTTCTTTCCGGCTCTCTCGCAATATATATCTGTTCCATACCCCGGCGTCTTCTCCATATTGGTTTCCATGAGCCGCTGCAGGATGGCCGGATGGGCGCCTTCCAAATAATCACTATCAAAATGCTGCATTTTCGTTACTTCCCTTCATCAAGTTATTACCTGACCCTAATTATAACGAAAATGCAGCATTATGACAATAGACGGATTTACTTAAGCTCCCACAGCCCGATCTTCCGCCGGTTTTTTATAATTTTCATACTGTTTCTTTTTATGCTTTGCATGATTCCAGATTTCATCCGCACTCGGCTGCCAATTGGCGGCATACTCGGCACATTTTCCGCAAAGATGTTCTACCGGTTCCGGAGATTCCAAATCCGTACTGTGAGCTCCGGTCTTATGTACCATTTCCTGAAGCAATTCCGGATTTTCCAACATTGGACACGGGCGAAGATGATTCTTGTTAAACGGCTGACCTTCATGATAAGCCATAAACAACGGACTCTGCAAAATCTCAAGAATAGACATATCGTGGATATTTGCATTCGAATAGTGGATAAATACACACGGTTCCGCATCTCCGGCCGAATTAATGTGGAAATAGTTCCGACCGCCGGCGATACAGCCGCCGACATATTCGCCATCATTCTGGAAGTCCATCGGGAAAAATTCTATATCCGACTCTGCCGAACGTATATAACGGATTCTCTGAATCATATATTTCCGCTGTTCCACTGTCGGCATTAAATCAAGCACCGCATTGTTGCCCACCGGCATATAATGGAAATAGAACCCAAAACGGGCGCCCTTTTCCGTGATCATCTTCAGGAATTCATCACTTGTTACAGCCTCGATATTATATCTTGTGTAGCAGATCGATGTTCCAAAAATAATACCATATTTCTTGAACAGATCCATGGCATTCATGACCGCATCATAGTGACCGTCACCACGGCGGGCGTCATTGGTCTCCGGCGTTCCTTCAATGGAAAGCTGGAATGTAATATTTCCGAGACGGACAACTTCCTGACAGAAAGCATCATCGATCAATGTAGAATTGGTATAAATTGAAAACTCCACATCATTATGCTTTTCAGCCAGACGCAGAATATCTTTCTTTCGTACCAACGGTTCGCCGCCGGTCAGCATGTAAAGATAAATTCCCAGTTCTTTGCCTTCCGTAATAATTTTATCCATGTCCTCAAAACTTAAATTATGTTTATTGCCATAGGTTCCGGCCCAGCATCCATCACAGTGCATATTGCAGGCCGACGTCGGGTCGAATAAAATCAGCCATGGGATATTACAGTTGTAAATCTCACGATTTTTACGAATCATTTTTGTTCCCCGGATGAACGCCTCAAAACCGAGATTCATGATCGCTGTTTTAGCCACATTTGGATTTGTCTCATCCAACACACGGTTGATATAGCGAATCCATTTATTATTCGGATCTTTAATGGCCGCTCTGACTTTATCGTAATCTTCTTTTGAAAATCCCTTTCCCCAGAACTGCTCTGCCAAATCCACTGCATCCAGAAAACCTTTTTCTCTGTCCTTGTCCACCTGTTTTAAAACTGTATCAACTAACATTCCAACTGTTTTTCTCTGTACTGCATGAGAAAAATTACTAATTGCTTTATTCATATGCTTCCTCCTTCTTAAATTCCTGTTCCCTGGCGTATAATCATATACACGCCGGCAACTCCTAACAAAACTGCACCGCTTAAATTCAGCGCTCTCTGCCCTTTAACACCGCTCCAGTATCCATACCAAAGTCCGCCGACCGCCGCCAAGATGCTGATACACAGAACACAGACCATATCATACAAAGTATCAGGATTCAAATAAGTAATACTCATCCCTACAACCGAAGCCTCAATTCCGGTACGCACCGCCTGCATCGCCCACTGATTCAAGGACAAAGGCTCTGCCCGGCATTCCAGGAACTCTTTTATATGTATTCCCTCATACAAACTTTTAACTATAAGTATGAACAAAAAAAGTATAGCGGCATATCGATAAATATGGTTGACCATATTCATCTCACATGTTTCTTCAATAATCCAGGTTACAAACAATCCCAGGAGCATCAGCAGCATCTGTATACCGCCAAAAACAGCGCCAAGCACAATCATCCTTTTCCTGCTCAAACTCGCCTGTGTAGCCGCAGCCTTCATTGTGATCTCAAAAATATGAGTACCTACACCCAGCGCAATAATGACCACTATACCAATCGCCATCTGCTCACCGCCCTTCTATTATTGTATTAAGTATTCTGGTCTTTATTTACCAATTATCATAAAAAAAAAGATTGAATCTGTTAAGATTCAATCTTTACTATCTGTTTTCTATTTTCGACATTTTCAATAAAATGTCATTTTTTTGTGATATTTGCCAAATTATGTTCTGCACTCCGATGATAAATCAGATCTGTCAGTGACTCGGATAGTAATACCTTGAATGCCTCAAGCACCTCGTCCACTTCCATCTTCATGCCCTTTTGGACCCATTTGCTGATACCAAAGGTGAGTCCATAGGCATAATATTCCGCAATATTATCCATTGTCAACATCGGATTGCCATTATCTTCGTCAACCATACGCTCCTTCATAACATCCAGCAGCACTTCCTTCAGAAGCTGCAGCACAATGTGATGGAAAATATAGTCATCCCCAATTCTTGCGATACGCATATAAAAGGTCTTATCCATTTTCATCGTCACAAGTATCAGACGAACAGCTTCCTCGATCATATCACGGGACACCAGCGTCCGGGCCGGTTCTATGAGATCCCGTTTGAGAATATACTCGATAATATCATATTTGTCTTTAAAATGATTATAAAATGTCGGACGCTTTACATTAGCCGCATCGGCAATCTCCTTCACAGTGATTTTTTCAAATGGCATAACGGTTATTAAATGTTTCATTCCTGCAACCAGCGCCTCTTCCGTGGTTTGCGATTTCTGATTCATAAGCTGTTTCTCCTCGATGTTGCGCCGCAAAAATAAAATATGTCTCCCTTATTACCCGCATTCTACCACTTTTCCCAGGTTTTGGCAAATTTTACTTTTATCTCAATTATTCATCCTTCTGAAGCGCAATGACACCCGTCCGCGCCATCTCGATAATGCCAAAAGGCTGAACAATCTTGATAAAACTCTCGATAATATCCGGGCTTGCATCCAGCTCGATAATCATGCTTTTGGTGGATACATGAGAAATTTTTGCATTCATGATCATACAAACTTCCATAATATCTTTGCGGGTCGTATTGTTATAAGAGATTTTCATCATCAACAGTTCCCGACAGACGCTCTGAAGTTCTTTCAAGCGACGCACCTTGATCACATCAACCTTTTTATTTAACTGCTTTTCAATCTGATCGATGACCTTTGCGTCTCCTGTAGAGACGATGGTCATATTGGATATCTCATGATTGTCTGTTTCACCAACGGCAAGGCTGTCGATATTGTATCCCCGTCGCGCAAACAATCCGGCAGTTTTTGATAACACACCAGACTGGTTTTCAACCAGTACGGAAAATATACCTTTCATCTGTCTCTACTCCTTTACTTTATCAAATTTATAAACATGGCAGACGAACAGAGCCGAGTTCTCACAAGCCAGGAAAGCTTCAATCGTCTCATCCATCTTTGACATATCTCTCAAATGGAAATAATCCATGTCATAGGCCTCCGCAATCTTTCTCAGATTCGGAATATCGCCCAATTCTACAGCAATATAATTTTCATCGTAATTATTATACTGATATTCACGTACAAGACCAAGGTACATATTCTTCATAATAATAATCTTAACCTTGATATTGTTCTGAAGCATAGTAGCCAGTTCGTTCATGGACATCTGGAAAGAACCGTCGCCGCAGACGGCAACCACCTGACGGTCCGGCGCCGCCATCTTTGCGCCAAGGGCGGCCGGAATGGCGTAACCCATTGTTCCAAAGCCGCCTGTTGTCAGGAAACGGCCCTTTTTCATGACATAGTTATCTGCCGACCAAAGCTGATTCTGTCCCACATCTGCAACGTAAATAGCATCTTCATCCATCCGTTCTGTCAGATGCTCAACAAACAAACATGGATTGATAAATCCTTCATGGAATGTACGGTAGTCCACACAGTTCACTTTAATATTCCGCAGCCGTTCAACCCATTCCTCAAAGGAAACGTTAATATCATATTCCATCAGACTTTCAAAAATCAGACGGGCATCGCCCACCAATGGAATCGTCGGACCAATGTTTTTGCCGATCTCCGCCGTATCAATATCAATATGGATGATCAATCGATCCTGTTCCAGTTTGGATAAGGCCCCGATCGACCGGTCATTCACTCTCGCTCCGACGATAATAAGAAGATCGCTCTCAGCTACAGCCCGGTTTGCGTAGGGTTTACCATTCGTTCCAAGCATCCCGAAAAACAACGGATGCCGTTTCGGCATACTGCCCACGCCCATCATCGTCGTAACCACAGGAATACTGTACTTCTCACAAAACGCCTGCATCACCGGCTCCGCATGTCCAAGAACTACGCCGCCTCCGGCACAGATCAAAGGTTTTTTCGCTTTCTGAATGGCCTCAACCACCTTTTTAATCTGGACAATATGGCCTTTTATCTTCGGCTTGTAACCCCGGATGGAAACTTCTCCCGGTTCTGTATAATCAAACTCCTGCTTCTGGATATCGATCGGTACGTCAATAAGCACCGGTCCCTGACGTCCGGTGGACGCAATGTAAAAAGCCTCTTTAAAAATCCGCGGAATATCCCTTACATCTTTCACGAGATAACTATATTTTACAAACGGTTCACAGGCCCCGGTAATATCGGCCTCCTGAAAAACATCTTTTCCTAAAAGCTGTGTCGACACCTGTCCTGTGATTGCTACCATCGGTATACTGTCCGAATAAGCAGTGGCAATACCAGTGATCAGATTGGTAGCTCCCGGGCCGGATGTGGCAATACAAACTGCCGGTTTCCTTGTTACACGGGCGTAACCACTGGCTGCATGTCCGCCATTCTGTTCCTGGCGAACTAAAATACTCTGAATCTTTGAATCATACAGGCTGTTATAAAAAGGAGCAATCGCTACTCCCGGATAGCCAAATACCACGTCGATCCCCTGTGCTTCTAAACATTTTACCATGGCATCTGCACCTGTCATTCTTCTTCACCCCCGTAATAATAGATAGATACTATATATATTAATTCAAAATCCGTCTTCATTCAACACCAATTTTTTATTTAAAGGCCCAATTTCTGCATTTCATCGAGAATCGTGCTTTCACAGGAACGCATAGCCAGAATGGTTTTCTCAAACAGCTCGTTTAATTCCCATCCGAGATTTTCTGCTCCCTGCCGGATCACATCCCTGGAACATCCCGCAGCAAACCGTTTATCTTTAAATTTCTTTTTCAAACTGGATACTTCCATATCCATGACGCTTTTCGACGGGCGCATCCGCGCTGCCGCACCGATCAACCCTGTCAGCTCATCTGCGGCAAACAATACTTTTTCCATCTTATGCTTTGGTTCCAGATCGCAGCAGATACCATAGCCATGACTGCATATAGAATAAATCATGTCCTCGCCGACTCCGGCTTCCCGTAAAAGCTCCGGCGCCTTCACGCAATGCTCTTCCGGATACAACTCAAAATCGATATCGTGGAGCAATCCGACAATCCCCCAATAATCTTCCTCTTCTCCATATCCCAGCTCTTTTGCATACCAGCGCATCGTTCCTTCCACCGTCAGTCCATGCTGGATATGAAATGCCTCTTTATTATATTTTTGAAGCAATGCCAGTGCTTCCTCTCTGCTGATCGTGCTTTTCATTTTCCTTACCTCTATTTCTCCCATGGATTTCCATAAGTATCTAAAAATACCTGCTCCTCAATATATCGGTCATTGGCCGGCCTCTCTTTCGTCGGCTCTCCCAATGCCACAATACCTAACGGCTCAACACCTTCCGGCAGCCTGCACACTTTCTTCATACACGCAATGCGGTCCGGTTTTGGATGTACCCCAAGCCATAGAGAACCCAATCCCAGATCTGTTGCTTCAAGCAGCATATTTTCCATGGCTGCTGAACAATCCTGAATCCACCATCCCTGTCCCGGATCCTGTTCCTTTGATAAATCTGCACAGACAAGAATCGCCGCCTGGGCCGTTTTCATTGCAAACGCATTGACATGGACTTCGGAAAATGTCCTGTAAATCTCCGGATCGCGCAGCACAATAAATACCCACTCCCTGCTGTTCTTTGCACTCGGAGCCGCCATGCCTGCCCGGATGATCTGTTTCACCTGTTCGTCCGTCACAGGAGTCTCCGTATATTTTCTTACACTGCGCCGTTTAAATATCGTTTTCATAAAATCCCTCCAATTTCATCGTTATCATAAAGTATACCTTTTCCTCCGGGGTTTGTCTATATCCCTTAATCTATGGAATGACATGAAATTCTGCCCATTTTCCGCTGAAAAACCGCAACGTGAACACGATTCCCCGGACTGTCCAGTCCGTAAACATTCCAATCCAGACCGCCATCGGACCGAAACCGAAAAACCGGCATAAAACAATGCATAATGTTACCCGGAAAAGCCACATGGTCACTGTAGACGTCACCATAGAAAAGCGCACATCTCCAGCCGCCCGCATACCATAGGCCGGAATAAAAGACAGTGTCCAGACCAGCGGTTTCACCACTGTGATCCAGCCGATCATATAAATACACAAATCGGCGCTCTCCGCTTCCATCCCGCCGAAATGCGTTACCGGACGCACCAGCGCAAAGACAAGGAGACTGCTCAGGATAACTACGATTTCGCTGACGCCCGTCAGTTTTTTTATATAATAGGCCGCCTCTTCCTTCAGTCCGCCGCCCATGCACTGCCCCACTACCGTCATCAGACCAATGCCGATTCCAATAGCCGCGATACCACTGAGATTTTCCAAGATATTCGTCATGGCCTGTGCTGCGATCGCCACCGTTCCCAGAGTAGACACCGTCGATTGGATCGCCAGCTTTCCAAACTGAAACATCCCGTTTTCGACGCCCGACGGCAAACCGATCGACAATATCCGACAGATTAATTTTCCGTCCGGACGGCTCAAATGCCGCATAGCTATCACATTTCCCGGTTTATGTAAAAAATAAAGGACCACAACTGCACAGAAAATCCGGGACGCCAATGTAGCGATCGCCGCTCCGGCAATTCCCATATGAAATCCCCAGATCAGCACAGCGTTTCCACCGATATTCAAGCCATTTGAAATCACAGAGATGATCATCGGGCACTTTGTATTCTCCTGTGCCCTGAAAATTGACGAAGCTCCATCAAACAAAGCGATGAACGGAAAAGATATCGCCGTATAAAAGAAGTATATCTTCGCCGCTTCCATAACGCTGTTTTCCACAGAACCGAAAATCAGCCGCAGCAGCGGTTCATTTAAAATAAGACATACGATCATAATCCCTGTAGAAATCGCTCCTACAACGATCAGAAGCTGTACCGCCGCCCGATTGGCTTCTTTTTCATTATGGCTGCCAAGATACTGGGAACAGATAATCGTTCCCCCGGCCGCCAATGCCGAAAAGACCTGGATCACCAGAATATTTAAAGAATCCACCAGGGACGCCGCCGATATGGCCGCAGAACCTACATTGCTGACCATGATCGTATCCGCTGTTCCCATCATCGAATTTAAAAACTGTTCAATTACCAGCGGCAAAAGCAGCGCCGCCAGCGCCCGGTTTGAAAAAACATGTTCCTTCATCCTGTAAATTTCACCTCAGATATTTATTATACTCTTTGCATCCCAGGTTGCAAGCAAGCAGCTAAAGGATTTCGCATCAAAAAAAATGCACAATAACGCACATAAAAGTTTAGATTGGTTGGACCAATTTTTGTGCAATCCTGACAAACTTATTTTTGATCGAACAGTTGTATATTGACAGTTAAGCCAATGAATGATAAAACAAAGTAGAACTTAGGA
>CATZYB010000053.1 GCA_958426095.1 uncultured Lachnospiraceae bacterium | reverse complement strand
CGTTGATATAACTGCCTTCCCCCAGATAAACGCCTTTGCCGGAAAGATACTGTCCGGATACATGCAGCTCGCCAATGCGCCCATAGCCGTTCAGCCAATTGCACAAAAACATCATGGCCGCGCTGGATGTTCCCCGCTTTCCCATAATGCCTTCATTGCCATAGCTGTCCAGGCTGTACAGCATAATATTGCGTATGATCTCAGGCGATATGGTTTCCCGCGGGAATAAAAAGCTGATGGCATTCAATAACGTGGTTGGCCCGCAGTCATATTCCGATATCTGATAGCGCAATGGATTCTTCATGAAGCTTCCCTCCTTACAGGCTTGAGAATATCTGATACAGATATTTCAGATTTTCTTCCCGGTCCACATATTCATTACCGTGGTTCGTGCCTTCAAAAACCAGTTTTCCATCCTTATATGCCAAAAGCCTTGTAAAGGGCACCGGCTGCCAGTATTCCCCATCGAGAGGCACCGTCGCAAAAATCCGACCGCCGTCGATTTCCTTGTAATACAGGGAAGCCGCATAGTTCGTGTGAACATACATATATTCACCGTCATAAAGCATCAAATTCAGCTTGTTGCCTTTAGACATGGACACCAGAATATCGTCCAAAAGCCGGAATCGTTCTTCTCCACACAACGGTTTCTTATAATACGCCTGGGCCTGATTGATTTTCTCAACGAAGTACAATAAAATACGTTCACTGTCCGTGTCACCGGACTGATATTTCACATATTTTTCAAGGGGCTGATAGTCAAAAATCGTCCCGTTATGCACCTGGGTCCACCGTCGCCCCGAATCATCCTTCATCGTATATGGGTGGCAATTGGAATATTCTACATTTCCAATGGTTGCATATCGGATATGGGCCAAAATCGTCCGGCAGCTTATGGGAGAAGTCAGTCTTTCCTTCAAGTAACTGCTCTTTGATGCCTGGACCGGTTCTTTTTCAATCGACGCCTCACTCTCTTCAAGCAGAGCCAGTCCCCACCCATGGGGATGCCTGTTGCTGTGGCTGTAAAATTCTTTCAAGTATTCATTCATCCTCACGGATTTCTCTGCACAAGCTCCGAACAATTCGCACATTCAGTTCACCTCTTTAACTATTTTTTCCGCATATTGCTTTGTCAGCTTCAACCCATTTTTCACATAGTCCTTTTGGAATTCCTTCCGTATTTTTTCCGCATAACGCTGTTCTGTAAAGGCAATCCGCTGCCTGTGACTGTAGATAAGCTGCATCCACTCGCCATTTTCAAAATTTCTGAAAAACCGCTCCATGCCAAATAAAACTTTCAGCGCCGCGTCTCTGACGTCAAAAGCTGTATTCCATCCGGTTTCAATCCATATATCTTTGACATCCAAACGGGCGGCCCGTTTCACATTTTTAATCGCCATGACCTGCTCAAAAGTCTCAAAGGCCGTATCTTCCAAAGACATAAGGTAGATCATCAGCAGATGAATAAACTCCAAATCTTCTTTAAATAATCCAATCGGAGACAAAGGATTTAAATCAAACATCCGAAGTTCAATATGGTTAATCCCTGTCTTTTTGAGATTATCCAGGGAATTTTCTCCCGCCGGTTTCAGACGGACCGGATAATAAAGCTCCGCCGCCGATTGAAGCTGGCCGTCATTGATATAAGCCTGGATGCTGTCCACATAGGCTTCCAGATTTTCGTAATATAATATAGGAATAAAATCATTCCAATAACCGATTTCACTGCACCTCGGTGAAGCAAAGTTTTTTAAAACATCCTTTCCGAGAGCGTCATCCATAAAAAACGAACCATCCATCACGGAACTGGCCGCCGTTAAATAAACAACGAGCCAGCTATATCGTGTAACTTTCTTTGCCAATTCCAGATAAATGTCATTTTTATATTCTATGTAAGACTCATAATCACTGTTTCGATACCCCGCTTCCAACAAGTCGTAGGAAAAAGAAAAATTAAAATGAATCCCTGAAAAGAGCATTTTTCTTTTACCGTATTTTGAAGCCAAATATTCTCTGTAACGCTCTTTCCCCTTCAGCTTTCCGTCAAAGCTTGCAATTGGAATATCCTTTTCCCCCTTCACATAGGGCGGATTGGAAAAGGGCCATAAAAACTCCCGGCCACCCGGCAAATTGTAAAGAGTCCTGACCACCTGTTTATGCAGCGCGCCAATCTGATTCCATAAGCCATCCACACTGTCATGAACATCTGTAATCAGTTCCACCTGGTTTTCACAGAAATCCCTGTCAATATTGGGCTGATTCGGAAAGGGGTGTTTTGTGTGGGCCAAATAGCCTTCCGAATTTACGCGAAGACTCTCCTTTTCCAGTCCAAAATTCCCCTGATACATATATTTTTTTATATTTTGATTTTTAAAATCAAAACTCATTCTTTTCACACCTTTTAAAAATTACACAAATCCTATATGTTTACTATGTATTATAGTATGTTTTTCCTTTTTCGTCAATCCCCCCAAAAATATTTATAAAGAAATGCCCTGACAGTCATCTGAAATAAACCTCAGGGCATTTAAAGTACTTTAAATTAATTGAATATCTTCTGTAGACACGTTCCCACCTTCAATGGCAAAAGCTTTTAACACAGGCTGCCAACGATTCATCAGTGAGAGAATGAAATATCGGATTTTTGGATCATAGGCCAGCCGCTTATCTTCTTCGGAAGGTCTGGACGGAGATTCCGGATGGGAATGAAAATTTCCGATCATCTGAAATCCCTGCTTCCGCATATCCTTTATGGCCTCAAACTGCTCCCTCGGATCCATTGAAAAATGTTCCCTGCTCGCATCCACATTTGTCAAATAATATATTTTTTTAACCAGCTTTTTTTCTCCGTCAATGACACCGCCAAGCAAGCCGCACACTTCATTCGGCAGTCCATCTTCAGCATAGGCGATAATGTCCAGATAATCCTGTCTTTTTAAAAATATCATACTATCTAACCTCGCAAATCACAAACCGCCTGCTCGTAATCGATCAGTTCCGTAATCGTCGGATGATCGCCGCATACGGCGCAGGTCGGCACTTTCTTTGGAAGATTTACTGTACGGAATTCCATTTTTAACGCATCGTAAGTGAGAAGCTTACCCACAAGCAAATCTCCCACGCCAAGAATATATTTAATCGCCTCCATGGCCTGGAGACTTCCGATGACACCGCCCATGGCCCCGATAACACCGGCCTGTTTACAGGTTGGCACCGCATCTTTCGGAGGAGGAGACTGAAAGATGCAGCGATAACACGGCCCTTGCCCCGGCACATAGGTCATCAACTGACCCTTAAAACGAATAATTCCCGCATGGGAAAATGGTTTTTTCTCCATGACACAGGCATCGTTGATCAAAAATTTGGCCGGAAAATTATCTGTTCCATCGATAATAAAATCATAATCCCGAATCAGTTCCCGGATATTATCGGACATGACAAACTTCCGGTAAGTATGTACGATCACGTCCGGATTCATCCGTTCCATTGTTTCTTTGGCCGACTGAACCTTTGGCTTTCCCACATCTTCTGTGGCGTGGATAATCTGACGCTGGAGATTGGAAAGATCTACCTCATCCGCATCAGCGATGCCGATAGTTCCAACACCGGCCGCCGCCAGATACATGGCCGCCGGAGCGCCTAAGCCCCCGGCTCCGATAATCAGGACTTTACTGTCCAACAGTTTTTTCTGTCCCTTCACGCCAACTTCCTTTAATATAATATGTCTGGAATAGCGTTCCAGCTGCGCGTCTGTCAATGCCATTTCGATGAACCTCCACCCATGAAATAGATAAACTCCACCGTATCGCCGTCTTTTAAAACCGTTGACTCAAAGTCTGATTTTCCGACGAATTCATCGTTCAGTGACACGGTGACATATTCCGGTGTTTCAACATTCTCAATTTGAATCAGATCACGAATGGTAAGTCCCTCCGTATAGGATTTCTTTTCGCCTGCAACTACAAGAATCATCTCAAGTTCATCCTTTCTGTTCTAATCCTCTAATTTTTTTACAAACATCCGATAAGCGCCTGCATCAGCCTTTTCCAGCCGAAGTACCTGCTGTCCTTCTTCCTTCATGCTTCTCGGTACATTTTCCACCGGCTCGCCGTCATTCATCAATACTTCCAGAATCTGTCCGATTTCCAGTTCATCAATAGCTGCTTTTGTCTTTACAAAAGTCATCGGGCAGACCACATCCCGAATATCGATCACTTCATCACTTTGTATCTTTCCCATCATAAGCCTCCCTGACTACCCGTTGAAACGCATCTCGTCCAACCCGGTCCAATGTGAATTTAAATCGCTCACCAGCCTTTGCATTTTCTTCAAAAAACTGAATTGTCGCATCCGTCACCCGAAACAACTGCTCCTCCGTTTTTATCAATGGGAGCATTTCTGATCCCCGGGCGATCGTATTGCCAAAAAGTCCCCCGAAGGTAACCATATAGGCGCTGTCTCCCCGCCATGCATCGAAAGGACAGCTCTTGACACAACGCCCGCAATAATTACATTTAGAAGCATCCATTGTCAATTGACCGTCTTTAATTTCAATAGCATTAACCCTGCAGGCCTTTTCACAGACGCCGCAAAGCGTACATTTTTCCTCATCCCAGTGTACATCCAGCGCGCCTTTGATACCTAAATCATTTTCTTCTGCTTTCAGGCAGTTATTTTGACAGCCGGTGACACCAAATTTAAATTTATGCGGCAGTTCCCGTGCATAGTACCGATCATCCAATTTTTCTGCAATTTTATAAGTATCAATATTGCCGCTTGGACAGACCGCATTTCCCTGACAAGCCGTGACCGTGCGTACCCTCGGACCGCAGACTCCCGGCTTGCAGCCGCCCTTTGCCAATTCGGCCTTGACGATTTCAATATCCTCATATCTAACGAAGGGTATCTCCACACCCTGTCTAGAGGTGAGATGCACATAACCGTGACCATATCGATCGGCCACCTCCTGAATAATTCTCAAATTTTCCGTTGTCAGCGTGCCGCCGACAACCTGCAGCCGCAATGAAAAATATCCCTTTTGCTTCTGCCGCATGAAACCGCCCTTTTTTAACGATGCATAATCAATCGCCATAATATGTACCTCCTGCATAGAACAAAATATTAAAAAAACCGGGGGTTCAAGTATCTTTTATACTTAAAACCTCCGGTTCTCCGGTCAGTTCTATTTTGCCGGGCTGTTCAGCCTTAACTTTTCATGTTTTTCAATCTGTATGATCTTCCCGTCCTGAACAATTACAGTGACAGAACCGAAGCGAACATCTTCAATAAATTCTTTAATTTTAATCAAATCTTCCTTCGTCACCTTTGTCTGTTCCATAATAACGCCCCTGTTTTATATATAATACATATGCTGACCATATTTCTTGTTGTCCAGATAATTCTGCTCCAAATCCGCTAAAGTCAGATTTTGAAGAATATGATCCATCGCCTCATTGACCCGGTCAATGACTAATGACTGAACGGTTTCCGGAATTCCCGGATAATCGCTCTCTCCCAATGCTGCCTCATCCTCGATACGATAGTTGCCCTCCAGGGCCTCCAAAATCTTTGCTACAGATATTTTATCCGCATCCTGACTCAATAAATATCCGCCCTGAGAGCCTTTCACGCTTTTTACGATACCGGCTCTGCGCAGGCTCGCAAATACCTGTTCCAGATATTGTGGAGAAATGTTATTCCTATCTGCAATACTGTTCAATGCAACCTGCTCGTATTTTGAATTGACGGCCAGGTCAACGAGTGCGATCAGACCGTACCGGCTTTTCTTTGAAAACTTCATAGACTCCTCCGCAAATAGGCTTCATACAACATTTATTCAGCAAATAAAGGAGTTGAATAGTATCTGTCGCCTGTATCCGGAAGCAGAACAACGATGGTTTTGCCCTTGTTTTCCGGACGCTTTGCCAACTGAATAGCGCCATATAAAGCAGCGCCGGAGGAAATACCGACTAAAACGCCTTCATGTTTTGCGATTAACTTACCTGTCGCAAAAGCGTCATCGTTTTCCACAGTAATAATTTCATCATAAATCTTTGTATTTAACACATCCGGTACAAAGCCTGCGCCGATACCCTGAATCTTATGCGGGCCGCCTTTGCCTTCGGAAAGTACCGGAGAGCTGGCCGGCTCAAGAGCCACAATCTTTACATCCGGTTTCTTGGATTTCAAAAACTCGCCAACGCCGGTCAATGTTCCGCCTGTACCGACACCGGCAATGAAAATGTCCACATTACCGTCGGTATCATTCCAGATTTCCGGACCTGTCGTTGCTTTGTGAATGGCCGGATTGGCCGGATTGACAAACTGTCCAGGGATAAAGCTGTTTGGAATCTCCTTGGAAAGCTCATCGGCCTTTTCAATGGCGCCTTTCATACCTTTAGCGCCTTCGGTAAGAACTAACTCTGCGCCGTAAGCCTTCAAAATATTTCTGCGTTCGATACTCATCGTTTCCGGCATTGTCAAAATAATCCGATATCCTTTTGCTGCGGCAATTGCTGCAAGACCGATACCTGTGTTGCCGGAAGTCGGTTCGATAATAACAGAACCTTCTTTTAAAACGCCTCTTTCTTCCGCATCTTCGATCATTGCTTTCGCAATTCTATCTTTAACGCTTCCGGCCGGATTGAAATATTCAAGCTTCACGAGAATTGTTGCTTCCAGGCCTAAAGCCTTTTCAATATTTGTTACTTCCACCAGCGGTGTGTTTCCGATCAGTCCCAATGTTCCCTTATAAATGTTTGCCATTTTTCTTTCCTCCTATATTCCTATCAATTTACTATGATTAGTTTCATTGACTGTATTATATACATGTATTTCCTATTTGTCAAGTAGGTATTATATGTTTTTTTGATATTTTTTAGATATAGTCCCCTTCCAGTGAATCATAATCGGCAAAAGCCGTCTCCTTCTTAATAAGCTCTGCGATTTCTGTCACATCGCTGCTCGCTGGCTGCAGCCAGGTCCGGCGAATCTCGTCTTTGGATTTTTCATCATTCTTAACATGTAACAAAAGTACGATAATTCCCGCTTCATTCAAATGCCGGATAACATTTTCATAATCCTCTCCGTCCTTTGGTTCATAGAGATATGTATGCCTGCCGAGCCCGTTCAGACGGCTCTCGACCTTTTCGGCCAGTTCCCGGGTTATACCCTGCTGTTTAAGATCAAACTCAACAGTCAACGGAATCTGACCTTTTAAAGCGGCTCGGAATTCTCTTGTTATCTTCGTATGTCTTCCGTCACCGCCGATTTCATGGATCTTTGTCACAACGCCGCAGGCGGAGGTCATATTTGTAATACGGTCAATAAGAATCAGTTCACCCAATGTTTTATGCGCCTTAAATTCATCCAGGACGATTTTATCTGCCAGAGACAACCGGCACAGGGCAATCTCATTTTTTTCCAGATGATCCGCTTTTTTATGTTCTCCCGTATTCACATCAATCGTATGAATGATCTTTGTCACAATTCCCGGAACCATCTTTGTTCCCAGCTTGACCCAAAAATTCTTTCCGTTTTCCAGCCGGGCATCATCCATCCATAAAATGTTGGCTATGAATGCCGAGGCTGTTCCTACTCCCGAATCAATGGATAAAACGCAACCTCTGGAAACGTCCACTTCCCGGTCAAGCTGAAGGGTTACCGGCTGTCCTTTAATCGCTTCCTCCCGCTCGCTGTCCCCGACATAAATGCGTTTCACATGGGCCTGCTCGCTGCTTGGAAGGGCTGTGATCAGATCCCCGGTCTTCACACGGCCGGATTCGATCTGTCCCTGGAAACCGCGAAATTCATGATTCGGACGGCACACCCTCTGCACCGGCATATAAAAGCCCTTTTCTTCCTCTGTTTCCGTGATATCTACTTTTTCCAGATACGTGAGAAGCGCCTCTCCGTCATACCAGTCCGTTCTGTCCGATTTTTTTGTAACGTTGTCTCCCTCTGTGGCAGACACCGGGATGATCATAATATTTTGAAGGGAAAGCTCTCCGGACAGCTCGTTGATCTGCGCTTCGATCTCCCTGAACCTTTCTTCACTATAGCCGGCCAGATCCATTTTATTTACGGCAAATACAAAATACCGGATACCCATGAGGGAACAGATACGGGCATGACGCCTTGTCTGGACAAGCACCCCCTGCTTCGCATCCACGAGAATAACCGCCAGATCTGCAAAGGAAGCGCCGACGGCCATATTCCGGGTATATTCTTCATGTCCCGGTGTGTCCGCAACGATAAAGCTGCGGTTATCCGTCGTAAAATATCGATAGGCCACGTCAATAGTAATGCCCTGTTCCCTTTCCGCCATCAGTCCGTCAAGAAGCAGCGAATAGTCAATTTCTCCGCCTCTGCTGCCCACCTTTGAATCCAGCGCCAGAGCCTTCTCCTGGTCCGCGTAAAGAAGCTTTGAATCATAAAGTATATGTCCGATCAATGTGGATTTTCCATCGTCCACACTGCCGCAGGTGATAAATTTCAATAAACCTTTCATGTTAGAAATAGCCCTCCCGTTTCCTTTTTTCCATACTGGCCGCGCCGCCGTCATGATCGATAACTCTGCTCGTTCTCTCGGATTCCACGGCGCTCAGTGTCTCGTCAATAATAGCGTCCAATGTATCCGCCTCAGATTCAATCCCTCCCGTGAGAGGATAACAGCCAAGTGTCCGGAAGCGAATCTTTTTATATTCAATCTTTTCACCGTCCCGAAGTTTCAAGCGGTCATCATCTACCATAATGATATTGCCGTCCCGATGGATGATCGGCCGTTCCTTCGCAAAATAGAGGGGAACGATCTCTATATTTTCTCTGCGTATATATTGCCAGATATCCTTCTCCGTCCAGTTGGAAATCGGAAAAACCCGGATGCTTTCCCCCTGATTAATCTTTGTATTATATAGCTTCCACATTTCCGGCCTCTGATTTTTAGGGTCCCAGGCCTGGGCCTCATTACGAAAAGAAAATATCCGTTCCTTTGCCCGGGATTTTTCCTCGTCCCGGCGTCCGCCGCCGAAAGCCGCAGTAAATTTATATTTTGCCAGCGCCTGCTTTAATGCCTGGGTCTTCATAATGTCCGTATAGGCTGAACCATGCTCGAAGGGATTGATTCCCGCTTCAACGCCTTCCTGATTCGTATAGACCAGCATTTCGATACCGAGCTTCTTCGCTGTTTTATCTCTGAACTCGATCATTTCCCTGAATTTCCATGTGGTATCAATATGTAAAAACGGAAAAGGGGGTTTTTCCGGATAAAATGCTTTCATCGCCAGATGAAGCATGACCGAACTATCCTTTCCAATCGAATATAACATCACCGGATTTTCACATTCGGCAGCGACTTCCCTCAGGATATAGATCGCTTCCGCTTCCAGTTCGTCAAGATGAGATAAGTTTCCCATGATTTATGCCCTCCTAATCGCTCAATATTTATTGGCATCTTTTTTATTTACTTCAATGGATGTCTCTCTGCCCTGAATATCCTCAAAAGTCCATATGGACAGCTTTTCTGATTGGGAAACGGTAAAGGTGCCGCCAGCCCCGCCCATATCGGCTCCAAGGAAAAAACGAATGGCCTTCACAGGACATTCCTTCATACATGAGGTGCATCCCCAACAATCTCCTATATGTCGTATAAAGGCTTTGTTTTTTTCATTTATTTTAATAAGATTTCCGGGACAAACTTCCACACACCGCCGGCATCCAACACATTTATTCTCTTTAATCTGAATGCTCATAGCTCTTTCCTCCTGTCACCAGTTCCCGGTATAATATCTGAATCTCGCCGTCGGCCATCCGGGAATTTACATATTTCATCCACGCATCCGACTTCTCCGGATAATCGGCATTTTCCGCAAAGCTATGCCACCGGGTCTCTTTTCTGGCGCCCAGATGGGCGATCACCGCCAGACAAACGATCAAGCGCTCCCTGACTTCATAGATACGCAAAAGCTCATCCATATCCCCGGCCGACATTTTCCTGCACAGCCGGATCAGACTGCGGATTTTTTTCTCTGCCGTCTTCAGTTTTTTACCGTTATAAATATAATCAGTCCCTATACCTCCGGCATACTGGTCCATGACTTTCTGCATGGCCTCCTCCAGCTGTTCAATTCCCATATGAAACGGCGGATTTGACAGATAGGCTTCATACTCCTTCTTTTTTGCCGCCGCTTCTTCCAGGACATCCGCCGCTGGCGACCGTTTTTCATCCCTGTATCCGCCGGGCTCATTTCCAGCTCCTTCGAATCCAGATTCTTCGAGAATGTATTCGATTACGGCTTCCGCCGCGATCTCTCCCTCGGCCAGCGCCCCTGTCACATATTTTTGAGGGCACCCACCGGCCACATCCCCGGCGGCAAATAAGCCTTCCAGCGTCGTTTTTCTTTTCGTGTCCACCCAATAACCGCTGGCTGTATGACCGCCGACAATATAAGGTTCTGTCCCTTCAATCTCCACATCTTCTTCCGAAGGCCCTTTGCCCGCCTCCAGCCATTTTAAAGTCTGGCTTGGAGCCATGTTTAAATAGGCCCTGTACAGATCCTCTTCCTGTTCCTTTGAGATTCCCTTCGTCCGCAGGTAACACGGTCCCCGTCCGGCCCGGTTTTCCATCACCGTGCCATAGACTCTCTGGGAAGTTGTCAGACCATAGTGTTCTTCATAGACCTCGCCCTCGGCATTGACCTGCTTTGCTCCCACGCCCTGGGCGATCGTTCCCGTCGGTGCGATGGTATCCTTGCACCGCAGAGCGATAAAACGCATCTCAAAGGTAGTCATCTCTGCTCCGGCCAAAAGTCCCATAGCATACCCGGCGCCCGTATTAAAGGGCGGATACCACATTTTATGTCTTGAAAATCCCGGATTATTTGGGCGGTACAGCCCGGCGGCGCCCCCGGTGGCACACAGAACCGCCTTTGCATCAATGTCATAAAAAATTTCCTGATCCACATCAAAGCCATAGGCTCCGCAAACAATCTTTTTTTGTCCCTTTTTGGATATTTTATAATCCGTAATGTTCACATGATTTAAAACCTGAACCCCTGGCATTTTAGCCGCGGCCTCCGCCAGGATCGGTTTGATATTTTCTCCGTTAATCTTAATATTTCGATTTCCCCGGGTCACATATTTTCCATTTGCATCCTTTAAAATGACCAGTCCCAACGCTTCCATCTTTTCAGTGACCCGATTCAGACGCTCCGACATCGTCCGGAGTAAATCCTCCCGGACAATGCCCTCCGCATCTTTTTTAGCGTAGTCCACATAATCCTGGGGAGTTCTTCCTTCCGTTATATATGCGTTAATTGCATTCACACCGGCTGCCAGACAGCCGCTGCGCCTGATATTTGCCTTTTCTGCGATGAGAACCTTCAGGCCGCTCTGTTCTCCCAAAGTAATGGCAGCAAAACACCCCGCCGTTCCCCCGCCGATGATTAATACATCTGTTTCTATTTTCTTTGAAATCATAAATATCTCCCCATGGTAAATGCTAAATTACAACAGAATCCTCTTTTAAGGACTTATTCTCCACCAGCCAGGCCTTATCCCCGGATATGGCGAAAATCCGATACAGGAAAACATCCACCTTTTCCCCGGCCTCGATTTTCTTCTCTTCCAGTCCCCGTTTAGCCGTAATGACGACGCCGTTCACGCGGACCGACACCTCGATATTACTGCCGCGGAAGGCAACCCGCTCAACGATGCCCTCCGCCGCCGAGCTTTTATATTTCTGAATCTCATCTTTTTTTGTAATCCTTACAAATTCAGGGCGGATAATGGCTTTCTCCGCCTGAGGAATATCGTCAAAATTCTGGAAATCCCGATAAGTCTCCACCACCGATGTCCGTCCGAAAAATCCGGCGGTGAAGGCGGTCTGAGGATTCTGATAAATCTCCAGAGGCGTGCCGATCTGTTCGATCCGCCCCTGATTCGTAATAATGATCTCATCCGCCACCTCGATGGCTTCATCCTGATCGTGGGTCACAAAAATACTGGTAATTCCCAGTTTTTCGATCATATCCTTCAGCCAGCTCCGAAGCTCCTGGCGTACCTTCGCGTCAATTGCGGCAAAGGGTTCATCCAAAAGCAGCAAATGGGGATTCGGCGCCAGGGCTCTGGCAAAGGCCACCCTCTGCCGCTGGCCGCCGGAGAGTTGGCTCGGATATCGCTTTTCAAGTCCGGACAGACCAATCAGCTGGATCAATTCCGTGACCCTCTCTTTAATTTTGGCTTTATCCACCTTTTGAACAGTCAGGCCAAAGGCGATATTATCGTAGACCGTCATATATCGAAATAAAGCATAATTCTGAAAAACAAAGCCGATACCTCTCTGACTGGCCGGGATATTATTAACCACCTGGCCGTCAATGATAATGTCGCCGCTATCCGGCGTTTCCAGTCCGGCGATCATCCGAAGGATCGTCGTTTTACCGCTGCCGCTGGGCCCGAGAAGGCCGATCAGCTTGCCTTTTTCAATACCAAAGCTGACATTATCCGACGCTTTATAATTTCCAAATGTTTTATTTATATTTTTTAATTCCACATACATGTTAGCGCTCCTTCTTTCCCCTGTATTCTATGATGCTTCGGATGATCAACAGAATAACCGCCATGATCACCAAAATAGAAGATACGGCAAAGGCCGGCACATACTGAAACTCATTAAATAAAATTTCTATATGAAGCGGCAGTGTATTCGTCTTGCCTCTCAAATGTCCGGACAGTACGGATACAGCTCCGAACTCGCCCATGGCCCTCGCTGTACATAAAACGACGCCGTACAAAAAGGCCCATTTGATATGGGGAAATGTGATTTTCCTGAAAATCGTCAGTCCCTTTGCTCCCATCAAGGCCGCCGCTTCTTCCTCATCCGTTCCCCGGGCTTCCAGCACCGGGATCAACTCCCTCGACACAAAGGGGAATGTGACAAAAATCGTCGCCAGGACGATTCCCGGCACGGCAAAAACAATCTTTATTCCCAATGACTGGAGATAGGGATACAAAAAGCTCTGTTTTCCAAATACAAGAATATAGATCAGACCGGCAATGATCGGTGAAACAGTCACCGGTATATCGATCAGCGTCGTCAATATTTTTTTACCGCGGAAACGGAACCGGGTAATGGCCCAGGCCGCAAACAGACCAAAAATCGTGTTGCAGATCAGCGCGATCACCGTCGCTTCCAGCGTCAGCTGCAATGCTTTGACCGTATATTCATCGGTAATCGCCTCCAGATAAAAGCTCAGTCCTTTCCTAAGGGATTCGGTGATCACAACATACAGCGGCAGAACAAGCATAATGAATAAAAATATAACACTGATACCAATCAGCAATCCCTTTACCACCGGAGAC
>CATZYB010000052.1 GCA_958426095.1 uncultured Lachnospiraceae bacterium | reverse complement strand
TTTTGATGATATTCAGGCATCTATTACTCAGTTATTATGTTCAAATGTTGTGATAACAGATACATTGAGTGAGAATGTTCAGATCGTCGAAGTTAATGGAGGGCCAAAGGCATTGACGGTGACC
Organism: uncultured Lachnospiraceae bacterium; assembly: GCA_958426095.1. Classification (GTDB taxonomy): domain Bacteria; phylum Bacillota; class Clostridia; order Lachnospirales; family Lachnospiraceae; genus Frisingicoccus. Next base: position 13,267 of record CATZYB010000052.1, on the reverse strand, counting down.
GTTAAGGATGCTGATGGCAATGAAATCATGAAGGGTGAAAACGGGGTGGTGATCGACGGCGCGGCAATTACGGCCGTCTATAACAGCGAGACGAAACAGATAACCCTGGATTTTCCGGATGATTATGAATTAAAGCAAGGTTATACCTATATGGTTACTGCCAATATCGACGCTACAGAAAAGGCATATGAAAATTACAGGATAAATAATAACCAGTATCCAGATACAGGTGAAGCCGGAACGGGCGATACATCAGCTGGACAAAAAGGCGTATTTACGAACACCGAGGCAACAGTTACCTACACGTTTAATAATGAGGAAAAGACGGAGCCCTATGCAAAACCAGTTATTCAGCTTCATCCGGGGACATTAACAATTAAAAAAGAAATCAATGGCCTGGAAGAAGATGCAGAGGCATTGGCAGCATTGGAAAATCAGTTGGTTTTTAAGTATACCCTAAATAGCGGAACAGAGCAAACGGTCACATTAGATGAATTTAGCTATGATGAAAGCGCAGATGTTTATGTATATGCGATCAAAGGACTTTCTCCGAATACAAGTTATAGTGTTATAGAAGAGAAAGGGGAGATATCGCCAGCTTATGCTTATGATTTAAAAACAGATGTGTTAGCTGATACGGGAATTATCATAAAAGATGGCAGTGCCACAGCCGTATTTAAAAACACTTATACACCAAGCAACCGTAACCTGATCATCACAAAAAAAGTTGATGGAAATATGGGGGATACTGGTAAATCTTTTGAATTCACTATGGAAATTACAAAAGACGGAAAGTCATATTCAGAAGATTTGAATTATGGAGACACGATCTATAAGGCTCAGAATGGAAAATATAGTTTTTCTTTGAAGAATAATGAGCGTATTGAGTTTAATCTCCCATACGGATGCCAGTATAAAGTTTCTGAGATTAAGGGAGATCATACGACTTATGTGACAATTAATGAGGAAGCGGAGAAAAAGCAAGACAGCGTTTCCGGAACTTTGACCGACGATACAATATTAGGCTTTAGAAATAATAAAGAGGTTGTCACACCAACGGGCATTGTGAGAAATGTATTCCCATTTATCATGATGGTTGTTATTGCGATTGAAGCCATTATCTGTTTTGTTGCGCTTTATTTGAAAAAACGGATTCGATAACACAAAGGAGTTTTATGTCAGCAAAAAGCATGGAAGATATTGCATCCGTGATGAAGAAGATGCACTTCCGTAAAAAGATTCTTGGCGGCGTGGATGAGGCTGATGTCTGGCATCAGCTCGAGAAACTTCAAAGTGAATATCGGTCGGCCTTTGAGGCTCAGCAGGAGCGGAGCCGCACATTGATCCAGGAAAGGGAGGATGTCATATCTCAGGTCATAACGGCCCGACGGCGGCGTCTGGCCAATAGGCAGGAAATAAATTTCTTTTTTGGCCGATTGGTTTTGATGGCTCTGTTATTCTGGATCCTGTTTGGAGTTGTTTTTGGCATTAAGCCCATGCAGAACGAAGACATGGCGCCGCGCATCAGTGCGGGAGATTTAATGCTGTTTTACCGTTTGGATAAAAACTTGAGTAACAGTGATGTTGTTGTGTTCAAGAAAGACGGTAAATGGTATACCGGGCGCATTGTCGCCCGCGGTGGGGACTCTGTGGAGGTTACAGAGGATTCCGAGCTTAAGGTTAATGGTAGTATCGTCATAGAGAACGATATTTACTATAAAACGCCGAGATATGATGACTATGTCAGTTATCCGCTGACATTGGCGGAGGATACATACTTTATTCTCTGCGATTACCGTGAGGGAGCGAAGGACAGTCGGTATTTTGGTCCTGTCCGGGAGAAAGAGATTAAAGGGAAGATCATCACAGTCATCCGGCGTTCAGGATTATAAAATTTTTTAATTAATGAAAGGAAGAAATGTTATGAAAAAGGGTAAGATGTTACAACGATTAGCAGCCGTGATACTGGCAGGAACAATGATGATGGCTATGGGGACAACTGTGTTTGCAGAAGATGTTCCGAACGGCAATGTTTCATTTACAAAAACTCTGGATATGAGCCAGGCCGAGGGGGCCAGTGTGCCGGATGTGACTTTTTCCTACATAATTGGAGCGGGAGAAGCGGTTCCTGCATCGGATACAACACCGGAAATTTTATCCGGTGCGGAAGCTGACGGTCTTCCGACAGTGGAAAGCGCAGCTTATACGCATGAAGATGCAGCAGCTGCAGAGGTAGAGAAAACAGTTAATGTAGATTTTTCGGATGTAACATTCAGCAAACCGGGCATTTATCGCTATGTCATTACAGAACAGGCGACAAATAATGCGGATATTACAAATGATGGCAATCCAACTCGTTATCTGGATGTGTATGTAGTTAATGGCGGTACTGAGGGTACTTATGTTATTGATAATTTTGTATTGTTGCCATCTGCAATTACTCCGGACAATAATGGCGTGTATGGAGATGGTTTGACATCTAAGAGTAGCGGCTATACAAACATGTATACAACCTACCAGTTAAGTCTTGATAAGGTTGTTAGCGGAACAATGGGTAATCATGGTGAGACATTTACATTTGCTGTTAAATTTTTCGGACCGGCAAACGCATCCTTTAAATATGGAGAGACAACGGTTACGTTAGATGAAAATATACAGAATGGAATTGGGGAAAAAGAAGTTACCGGAATTTCAATTAAGGAAGCAGATGACCCTGTTGTTATTCAGGGCATTCCATCTACCGTTCAGTATGAAGTTAAAGAAATAATTGCATCCACAAAAGGCTATACAACCAGTTATAAAGTAAATGATGTCGATAAAACTGCGGCAAGCACGGCAAAAGATGTAACGATGGAAAGAGTAACCATGGGCAAAGTGAATAACGCCGTTGTGTGTACAAACGTGAAGAATGCCGTGACTCCAACCGGTATCGTTATGAACATTGCGCCATATGTTCTGATGGTTGCTGTTGCAGCAGTCTTAGCGGTTGTATTTCTTCGCAAAAGAAACGATTTTGAAAACTAATTGATTTAACTTTTCAGTGAGAAGGTCTGGCGGGGACGGTACATACAGGAGGCGAAATGACATGGAAAGAGCGGCGTTATTGGCCCGGATCGGAAACCGGATACTCAGTGTTATTGTGGGTATATTGATTTTGTTCATGCTGCTGTACGGCGGATATTCCCTGTGGGATACGGCCATGCTCTATCAGGGGGCCTTCGTGTCCAGTGACCTTTTAAAGTACAAGCCTTCTTCTGGAAAAACAGATGGTCCCACCCTTGCGGAGCTTGCAGCATTGAACCCGGATGTCCGCGGGTGGCTGACCATTGACGATACCCATATCGATTATCCGGTCGTTCAGGGTAAGACGGATATGGATTACATCAATAAAGATGTTTACGGGGAATTTTCCCTTTCCGGTTCCATTTTTATGGACAGCCGGAATGCGGCGGATTTCTCAGACAGTTATTGTCTGCTCTATGGCCATCACATGGACAATGGAGCCATGTTTGGGGATGTGGTCGAGTTTGTCAATAAGGACTATTTTGACAGCCATCGGACAGGGACTTTGTATCTGACAGATGGGAGCTTCTATACGATCGAACTTTTTGCGTGTATTGAGATCGATGCCTTTGACGGTGTTGTCTATCAGCCGGCAGCCCGGGAACAGGGCAATGTTGAGCGGCTCCTGGAGTATATCCGGGAACAGGCGGTTCAGTATCGGGAGATGGGCGTGACGGCGTCAGATCAGATCGTTGGTTTGTCTACCTGTGCGGAAGCGGAAACCAATGGCCGGGTCGTTGTCTTTGGAAGAATGGAGAGAGCAGAAAAGGTTCAGGAAGGAGGTGCCTGACATAACAATGGTTCGGAAAATAAAACAGTTCCGTGGATTGACGTGTATTTTGCTGATGCTGACTTTACTGGCTTTGCCGGGAAAGGCATTTGCGGAAGAACGTGAATGTGCGGTGACGATACCGGCGTCGGTAGAAGTTTCCGGAACTTCAGCGCCGTCGGATACAGAGTTTGAGGTCGTTTTAACGAGTCTGGATACCGGAGTGCCAATGCCGGAGAAGAGCAATGGCACTGTTCAGGGTTCCGGACAGATCGTTTTAGGACCTGTAACCTATACCGTACCGGGAGATTATCATTATAGTATTTCTCAGAAGGTGGGTAATGCGGCAAACTATACTTACGATACATCTGTTTATTCGGTGACTGTTCGTGTGGTGAACAGCGAGGATGGAGGACTGGCCGCTGAGGTATGGGCTGTGAAGGACGGAGCTTCCGACAAGGTGGAAAAAATTACATTTAGTAATGAGTACAAAGCGCCGGAAGGTCCGAAGAAACCGGAAGATCCAAAGAAACCGATAGTGATAACAGCGCCGCAGACCGGAGATATGGCTAATGTGAATTTATTTATTGGCTTGTTGGCTGCATCCGCATTGACGCTGGTTTTCGTTGTATTAAAGACACGCAGGGATGCCCGCCGTTTTGAATGAGATTATGGCGGATGTGCGAAATTATTATGCCATCACGACAAAAATATTTCTCCTGAGGACGTCTCATGATGAATGGCTCCGTGCTACCCAGGAGTTCTATAATAAAGTATTATATTTTTATTATCGTCTGTTCCTTGATCATCCGGAGCTGCACAGTCTGGGAGATCAAAAACTTTTGCGGGAGATGGAGCGGCTCAGCATTGTTGGGCGGGACGGCCGTCCTGTGGAGCATCCGCTTCCCTTTGAAAAGTTCCCTTTGTATTTCCGCAGAGCTGCCATCAATGCAGCTCTGGCTGCGGGAAAGAGTTATCTGGCCAGGGAGGATCAGGAGCGTCCGACGGAAGCTTTTGCATCCGGAGTTACTCTGTATAAGGGGAATTATAAGGATATGGACAGCCGCTCTATCCGGCTCAAGGTGTGGGATGGAGAAAGATGGCGGTGGATCCATGCGCGTTTATCCGGTAACGATATTCCGGAAGGCGCTGTGTGTTTGTCTCCAAGGCTGGTGTTCAGGGAAGGGAGCGTACAGCTCCATGTACCGATCCGACAGGCAGTGCCCGACGGAAAACCATTAAAAGAACGTATGGGAAAGGACATGAAGCTATGCAGTGTCCAGTTCACGAATGGTGATGCTGTTGCGGTTTGTTGTGTGGTGGACAGCCGGAGCGTTGTGACGGCTGTCCGTTTTCTGAGAGGCGGCAGAGATTATACGCATCGGTGCCGGAGACTCCTGAAAAAGATTGAGACTTCCCGGGAAGCTGTCGGCGGAAAACGAGGCAGGGATGATAATAAAAGATATTGGAAAAAATTAAAACAGATCAGCGATGATATGGCCCACCCGGTCAGTCGTCAGGTAGTGAACTTTTGCGTGGAGAATGGCGCCGGAGTTATTGTCCTTCCAAAATATAGTCAGGAGTTCACCAGATATGTGATGGCCGCCGTGGGGAACTGGTCGCCGCTGCGTTTAAATTACCAGGTGCGTGCCCGGTTAAAGTATAAGGCATGGCAGGCGGGGATACTTGTCCTTGAATCGGAGGTGTCGGATATTGAGAGATATTGCTCGGTCTGCGGCGGTTTGGTGCGCCGACAGGGTGAGTTATTTGTTTGTGAGAATGGACATCAGGGAAACCGTCGGGTCAATGCTGGGGTGAACCTGGGAAAAAAGACCTGGAAAAGTCTGAGTAAACACATGTCCTGCCATATGTAGAATGTTTGATATCAGGACATTGTTTAATAAATTAATATCAGGAAACTGTGAAAAGAGTCCGGATCCAATGGACGGGACTTTTCGGTTGGATGCCGCCGGGCAGCCCGCGTGGGGTTGTCAAAGAATTGTTTGGGCATATTTGTCTGAGCAGAGAGTGTCCGAAGTTATATAGAAATCATACAGGCAGAACCAGTGGAAGCCCTTTTTGGGGCAGCCGCTGTGGTTCTGCTTTTTTATTCTGGAAAAATGAAAAAATCCTCGGGAAAATCTGGAAGTTTAGCATTGACAGGGGGAGGGGATTGCTTTATAATATTATGATGCAATTAGTATGGAGCTTTAGGCCTTGCGGCTTGAGTTTTGATAAGATTGAAGTAACTTTTTAACAGGTTTTAATATTAAGGAGTGAAAAAACGTCAATGAACAATATGAAGCGTGTTAAGCCAGTAAAATCTGGTAAAGGCATTCGTATGAGTTACGCAAAACAGCGTGAAGTCCTGGATATGCCGAATCTCATTGAAGTACAGAAAAACTCTTATCAGTGGTTTCTGGATGCCGGTTTAAAAGAAGTATTTGATGATATTTCTCCGATCGCAGACTACAGCGGCCATTTAAGTCTTGAATTTACGGACTTTACATTATGCAAAGATGATGTGAAATACAGCATTGACGAATGTAAAGAAAGAGATGCGACCTATGCTGCGCCATTAAAGGTGAAAGTACGTCTCATCAATAAAGAAACCGATGAAATTAACGAACATGAAATTTTCATGGGCGACCTGCCTTTGATGACAGAGACAGGAACCTTTGTGATCAACGGCGCAGAGCGAGTTATCGTCAGCCAGTTGGTGCGTTCTCCTGGCATCTACTATGGAATCGGCCACGACAAGATCGGTAAAAAGCTTTACTCCTGTACCGTTATTCCAAACCGGGGCGCATGGCTGGAATATGAAACGGATTCCAACGATGTGTTCAGTGTCCGTGTCGATCGTACCCGTAAGGTGCCGGTAACGGTTCTTATTCGTTCCCTGGGTGTGGGAACAAACCAGGAAATCATCGATATGTTCGGTGAAGAGCCAAAGATTCTTGCAAGTATTTCCAAAGATACATCCGACAACTATCAGGATGGTCTTCTGGAGTTATATAAAAAGATCCGTCCGGGCGAACCGTTGGCTGTAGAGAGCGCGGAGAGCCTGATCAACGCTATGTTCTTTGACCCAAGACGCTATGACCTTGCAAAGGTTGGACGTTATAAATTCAATAAGAAGCTGGCGCTTAAGAACCGGATCAAGAACTGGCCTCTGGCCGAGTCTGTTGTAGATATCACAACCGGCGAGATCATTGCGGAAGCAGGTACTGTTGTAACCGATCAGCTGGCTAATGATATTCAGAATGCGGCTGTTCCGTATGTTTTCGTACAGACGGAAGAAAAAGTAGTCAAAGTATTGTCCAATATGATGGTCGATCTGACAAGCTGGGTGGATGTGGACCCGGCGGAAGTCGGTGTAACTGAAAAGGTTTACTATCCGCTTTTAAGCTCCATTCTTGAACAGAATGAAGATATTGAAGATATTAAAGATGCGATTCGCAGAAATTTAAGCGAATTGATTCCGATGCATATTACAAAGGAAGATATTTTTGCTTCCATTAACTATAATATTCACCTGGAATACGGTATTGGAAATGATGACGATATTGACCATTTGGGTAATCGTCGTATCCGGGCCGTTGGTGAACTTTTACAGAACCAGTACCGTATCGGCCTTTCACGTATGGAACGTGTGGTTCGTGAACGTATGACAACTCAGGATCTGGAGGGCATTTCTCCGCAGTCCCTGATCAATATCAAACCGGTGACGGCGGCTGTCAAGGAATTCTTCGGAAGTTCCCAGTTGTCCCAGTTTATGGATCAGAATAACCCATTGTCCGAGCTGACACATAAACGCCGTCTTTCCGCATTGGGACCAGGCGGTCTGTCCCGAGACAGAGCAGGTTTCGAGGTTCGAGACGTTCATTATTCCCATTACGGAAGAATGTGCCCGATCGAGACGCCTGAAGGTCCGAATATCGGTCTGATCAACTCTCTGGCATCCTATGCACGGATTAATCAGTACGGATTCATTGAAGCGCCTTATCGTGTGCTTGACAAGACAGATCCGAAGAATCCGCGTGTAACCGATGAAGTTGTTTATCTGACGGCCGATGAAGAAGATAATTACACTGTAGCGCAGGCCAATGAGCCGATCGACGCGGACGGATATTTTGTAAATAACTCTGTTTCCGGACGTTATCGTGAAGAGACCTCCCAGTTCGACAAATCCAAAGTGGATTTGATGGATGTTTCTCCTCGAATGGTATTTTCTGTGGCAACATCCATGATCCCGTTCCTGCAGAACGATGATGCGAACCGTGCCCTGATGGGTTCCAACATGCAGCGTCAGGCCGTGCCTTTGATGCTGACGGATTCATCCATCGTCGGAACAGGTATGGAACAGAAGGCAGCCGTTGACTCGGGCGTCTGCGTTGTCGCTAAACACAGTGGTGTGGTTGAGCGTTCCGCAGCCAGCGAGATTATCGTTAAGACGGATGACGGTCAGCGTGATGTTTATAAATTACAGAAATTTGTGGGCAGCAACCAGGGAGCCTGCTATAATCAGCGCCCGATCGTATTTAAGAACGAGCGTGTAGAAGCAGGTGACGTTTTGGCCGATGGCCCATCTACTTCTCAGGGTGAACTTGGACTTGGCAAGAACCCGTTGATCGGTTTCATGACCTGGGAAGGTTATAACTTCGAGGATGCCGTTCTTTTGAGTGAACGCCTTGTTCAGGAAGACGTTTACACATCCATTCATATTGCTGAATATGAAGCAGAAGCCAGAGATACGAAACTGGGACCGGAAGAAATCACAAGAGATGTGCCGGGCGTTGGTGACGATGCTCTGAAAAATCTGGATGAAAGAGGTATTATCCGTGTCGGCGCTGAGGTTCGTGCCGGAGATATCCTTGTCGGAAAGGTTACGCCAAAGGGTGAAACCGAACTGACTGCCGAAGAACGTCTGCTGCGTGCTATTTTCGGTGAAAAGGCCAGAGAAGTCCGTGATACATCTTTAAAAGTGCCTCACGGCGATTACGGTATCATTATCGATGCCAAAGTATTTACAAGAGAAAACGGAGACGAGCTTCCGCCGGGAGTTAATGAATCCGTTCGCGTATATATTGCTCAGAAACGTAAGATTTCCGTTGGTGATAAGATGGCCGGACGTCATGGTAACAAGGGTGTCGTTTCCCGTATTTTACCAGTTGAAGATATGCCGTTCCTGCCAAATGGCCGTCCGCTGGATATCGTGCTGAATCCATTGGGCGTACCTTCCCGTATGAATATCGGACAGGTACTGGAGGTTCACCTCGGCCTTGCTGCCAAAGCCCTTGGCTTTAAGATCGAAACGCCGGTATTTAATGGCGCAGACGAAGAGGATATTATGCAGACATTGGAAATGGCCAATGATTATGTCAATAAATCCTGGGAAGAGTTTACGGAAATCTGGAAAGACCGCATTTCCGAAGAAACTTACAACTATCTGGAAGAGCATATGGATTACCGTGAAGAGTGGCGGGGCGTTCCGATCGACCGTACAGGTAAAGTTCGTCTTCGTGACGGACGTACCGGTGAAGAATTTGACAGCCCGGTTACCGTTGGTTACATGCACTATCTGAAACTGCATCATCTGGTTGATGATAAGATCCATGCCCGTTCCACCGGTCCTTACTCCCTCGTTACACAGCAGCCTTTGGGCGGTAAAGCTCAGTTCGGCGGACAGCGTTTCGGTGAAATGGAAGTTTGGGCGCTGGAAGCTTATGGCGCATCTTATACACTGCAGGAAATCCTGACCTTCAAGTCCGATGATGTTACAGGACGTGTGAAGACTTATGAGGCTATTATTAAAGGTGAAAATATCACTGAGCCTGGTATTCCGGAATCCTTTAAGGTACTTCTTAAAGAGCTTCAGTCTCTGGCTCTGGATGTCCGCGTTCTGCGTGATGACCAGACAGAGGTTGAAATCGGGGAAACAATTGATTATACCGATGAAGAAGAGTATCGGAATTATATGGACAGCCAGAGAAATTATGTCGGTGACAATGAGTCTTTTGGCGATTATGGATATAGAGAACAAACCGTGGAGGGCGATGAACTTGTGGACATCGATGTAAGCGATGATCAGGAAGACAGTGAAGACTTTGACCTGTATGAAGAACCGGACATGGATTAAAGAAAGGAGTGTCGTGAATGCCTGAGATGAATAGTAGTGAAGCATATCAACCGATGACGTTTGACGCCATTAAGATTGGTCTGGCTTCCCCTGAGAAAATCAGAAGCTGGTCCCATGGTGAAGTAAAGAAACCGGAGACCATTAACTATAGAACTTTGAAACCGGAAAAAGACGGTCTGTTCTGTGAGCGGATTTTTGGACCTCAGAAAGACTGGGAGTGCCATTGCGGTAAATATAAGAAAATCCGTTATAAAGGCGTTGTCTGCGACCGATGCGGCGTTGAGGTTACGAAATCCAACGTTCGTCGTGAACGTATGGGACATATTGAGCTGGCCGCTCCTGTGTCACATATCTGGTACTTCAAAGGTATTCCGAGCCGTCTTGGTCTGATCCTCGATATGTCTCCTCGGAATCTTGAAAAAGTCCTTTATTTCGCATCTTATGTGGTTCTGGATAAGGGAGAAACGGATTTACAGAATAAACAGGTCCTTTCTGAAAAAGAATACAGAGATGCTTATGAAAAGTTCGGCAATAATTTCCGGGCTGGTATGGGCGCCGAGTCCATCAAGGAACTTCTGGAAGCCATCGATCTGGAAAAAGAAGCCGATGAACTGAAAAAAGAATTGAAAAATTCCACCGGACAGAAACGGGCGCGGATTATTAAACGTCTCGAAGTTGTGGAAGCATTCCGTACTTCCGGAAACCGTCCGGAATGGATGATCCTGACAGTGATCCCGGTGATCCCGCCGGATATCCGTCCGATGGTACAGTTGGACGGCGGACGTTTTGCAACGTCTGACCTGAACGACCTTTACCGTCGTATTATTAATAGAAATAATCGTCTGAAACGCCTCCTTGAACTTGGAGCGCCGGACATTATCGTGCGTAATGAAAAGCGTATGCTTCAGGAAGCGGTTGACGCCCTGATCGACAATGGACGTCGTGGACGTCCGGTGACAGGACCTGGAAACCGTGCTCTGAAATCCCTTTCCGATATGCTGAAAGGTAAACAGGGTCGTTTCCGTCAGAACCTTCTCGGTAAACGTGTTGACTATTCCGGTCGTTCCGTTATCGTTGTAGGTCCTGAATTAAAGATTTATCAGTGCGGTTTGCCGAAAGAAATGGCTATCGAGCTGTTCAAACCGTTCGTTATGAAAGAACTGGTTGCCGGAGGACTGGCCCATAACATTAAATCTGCCAAGAAGATGGTAGAACGTCTCCAGCCGGAGGTTTGGGATGTACTGGAAGATGTTATTAAAGAACATCCGGTAATGCTGAACCGTGCGCCTACACTGCACCGTCTTGGTATCCAGGCCTTTGAACCGGTATTGGTTGAAGGTAAAGCGATCAAGCTGCATCCGCTGGTATGTACGGCCTACAATGCCGACTTCGACGGCGACCAGATGGCTGTACACGTACCTCTGTTTGTGGAAGCACAGGCAGAATGCCGATTCATGCTGCTTTCTCCGAACAACCTGCTGAAACCGTCCGATGGCGCGCCGGTAGCTGTTCCTTCCCAGGATATGGTTCTTGGTATTTACTATCTGACGCTGGAAAAACCAGGCGATCCAGGCGAAGGTAAATTCTTCCATAATGTCAATGAAGCGATCATGGCTTATGAGAATAAAGTCATTACCCTTCAGGCCCGGATTAAAATCCGTAAAGAAGGCTATGTCAACGGTGAAAAGACGAGCCGTATCATTGAATCCACACTGGGACGTTTCATTTTTAATGAAATCATTCCTCAGGATTTGGGATTTGTAAATCGTGCATTGCCTGAAAATGACCTGGTTCCGGAAATTGATTTCCTTGTTGGAAAGAAACAGCTGAAACAGATTATTGATAAATGTATTAATACACACGGCGCAACAAAGACAGCGGAAGTGCTTGACCTGATCAAATCTACCGGTTATAAATATTCCACCGTCAGCGCCATCACCGTATCCGTATCCGATATGTCTGTGCCGGGAGCTAAAAAGCAGCTCATTGCCGATGCAGAAAAGACGATTGAAAAGATTACGAAAAACTTCCGCCGTGGCTTCACGACAGAAGAAGAGCGTTATAAAGCCGTTGTTGAGACCTGGAAACAGGCCGATGATAAGATTACGGACGCCCTGTTATCGAACCTTGATAAATACAATAATATTTACATGATGGCCGATTCCGGCGCCCGTGGTTCCAATCAGCAGATTAAGCAGCTGGCCGGTATGCGTGGTTTGATGGCCGATACATCCGGACGGACCATCGAGCTGCCGATCAAGTCCAATTTCCGTGAAGGTCTGGACGTACTGGAATACTTTATTTCCGCCCATGGCGCCCGTAAAGGTTTGTCAGATACGGCCCTTCGTACCGCCGACTCTGGTTACCTGACCCGCCGACTGGTTGACGTATCCCAGGATCTGATCATCCGTGAAACAGACTGCTGTGAAGGCACAGGCGAGATTCCGGGTATGTGGATCAATGCTTTCATGGACGGCAAAGAAGTGATCGAGAGCCTTGAAGATCGTATGACCGGACGTTATGCGGCCGAGGATATTGTTGATCCTGCAACTGGAGAGGTTCTTGTTAAAGCAAATACAATGATCACACCAAAACGTGCGGCAATGGTATCCAAGGCTGGAATTGAGAAGGTTAAGATCCGTACGGTACTTTCCTGCCGTTCTCATATTGGTGTATGTGCAAAATGTTATGGCGCCAATATGGCTACCGGACAGGCCGTACAGGTTGGCGAGGCCGTTGGTATTATCGCTGCCCAGTCTATCGGTGAACCTGGTACACAGCTGACCATGCGTACCTTCCATACCGGCGGTGTTGCCGGTGATGATATCACACAGGGTCTTCCTCGTGTCGAAGAGCTTTTTGAGGCAAGAAAGCCGAAGGGCCTTGCGATCATTTCTGAATTTGCGGGAACGATCAGCATTAAAGATACAAAGAAAAAACGTGAAGTCGTTGTTTCTAATAGTGAAACCGGAGAGACAAAGGCATATCTCATCCCTTATGGTTCCAGGATCAAGGTTTTGGAGGGACAGGTCATTGAAGCCGGTGACGAGCTGACAGAAGGTAGTGTGAACCCGCATGATATCCTGAAGATCAAAGGCGTTCGTGCCGTTCAGGATTATATGATTCAGGAAGTTCAGCGTGTATACCGTCTGCAGGGTGTAGAAATCAACGATAAGCATATCGAGGTTATCGTACGTCAGATGCTGAAGAAGATCCGTATCGAAGAGGCCGGAGACAGCGGTGTTCTGCCTGGCACGTCCATGGATGTTCTGGACTTCTATGATATGAATGAGAAG